>NZ_VOYD01000049.1:0-8741 GCF_013420435.1 Acinetobacter sp. YH01008 | reverse complement strand
GAAAATGTATATCGTTGGCAGAAGAAATTATTTAGACCAGTTATCAAAAACTTCATTGATGACTTTATTCTCGATAAAAATCATCTGCTACCACAGAGAATCTATAAATAATAGTGCGTAAGTCCTATTAAGGAATTCAGGCTGATCACTTAACGGTGATACAGCAAAGTCTTGTCGGCAGGTCGCAACTGAAAGTGTTGCAGATTCTGTTTTCCCAGTACCGGATACATCAGCGCCTCTGGATCATCATGATGATACAGGCCCAAAGCATGCCCCAGTTCATGAGCCAGTGTCAGACGCAGATCATCTTCTGCATCAAACTGATATACATGAATCTGATGACCCATAAATACCCCTTTATGAAATTCACGGGCAGGAAAACGTTGCTGGGCCTGAATGATATTCTGTTGATGATTTTCAAGACTATGTTGATGTAGCGAAACATTCAGGTTAAAAGAACTTTGCTGTCGCTGAAGATACTCGGCTTCCCGTTTAAAATTTTCCGATTTGCGCTGTAAAGCCTGAAACTCATATTCTAATTGTTCGTGCTCATAGGCAGATAAATTTGGCTGATGCCGTCGTTGCTGTAGCTTCTGAAATTCATAATTAATCTGATCTCTTTGCTGGATCAAGCGTTGTTGTTGACTTTCCAGATGTTGATAAGATGCTTCCAGATTTTTGACCTGACGTTGATACTGGGCATCATCTGCCAGCAACTGTTTTTCGACTTTCTTTAAGGCATTATATTCCTGTTGCCGTTGATCATAGATCAGATGAATACTCAGCTGGGCATTTTCATCATAGAGCAGCAGATCATCGCGATGGGTGCCCTGATGCCAGATCTCGACGGCTTCTTTGCTCAGTTGAATCACTTGCTCTTTACTCAGCCCAAAGCCTGCATCTACCTGATCGACCTTAAAGCGTAAACGTGTGTCAAAAGGATGACTGAGCCGGTCTGCAAGCGAGTTGTAGCGCAGTTGTGGATGAGCTTTGGTCTGCATATGCATAGAGGCAGACAGGATTAACCCAACGATGACCAGACAAAATAGAAGGCGCATATTGCTATTGAGATGCTTGTTTTTAAAAAATATAGCTTAATTTTAAGGCATTTCCCATGCTTATTTGCCTTCCTGCTCAGCTTTTGGATAAAGTCCTAATTCGGCCAAGGTTTGCTGTAAAATGTCCAGGCGAATCGCCGGATCCATATGACTGTGCATCTGCATATTCAGGGAAAAGGCCACGATGTCAGCCTGTGGTGTTTCGATCCAGCCCGTGCGTCAGCCAACTTGCGCTTCCAGCTCCATACCCCGGCCGGATTTGGCATACAGTCGACAAGCGTGGCGTTCCTGTAGCAATAACATGGCTTTAACCCATTGCTGAAAGGCCGCAAAATCAGAATTTTCAGGGTTGATGGTCGTTTCATGCTGGATTTAGCTTAAACAGCTTTACTTGAACATACGATCCATTTTTAGTCATTTTACCTTCATGCTTTAAAATTTGGACATAAAAAAACCGCGCTATTGCGCGGTTTTTCAGTTAAAGCGACAAATTATTTTTTGTCATCTTTTACTTCAGTGAACTCAGCATCTACAACGCCGTCGTCCGCTTTTTGCTGTTGTTGACCAGCGTCACCACCGAATGCGTTCGGATCAAACCCTTGCGCACCGCCTTGGCCTTGAGCTGCTTCATAGGCACGCTGAGTGATCGGCATGATGATGTTTTGCAACGCTTCAGTTTTCGCTTTGATTTCTTCAACATCATTTTCTTTAGTTGATGCTTCAAGCTCAGAAACCGCAGTTTCAATTGCAGTTTTTTCGTCTGCAGTCACTTGCTCGCCCAAATCTTTCACTGCTTTTTGAGCAGAAGAAACTAACGCATCCGCTTCGTTACGTGCTTTCGCTAATTCTTCGAATTTGCGATCTTCTTCAGCATTCGCTTCAGCATCACGGATCATTGCTTCGATTTCAGCATCAGACAAACCTGAGTTTGCTTTAATCTGGATCGATTGCTCTTTACCCGTGCTCTTGTCTTTTGCAGATACTTTCAAGATACCATCAGCGTTGATATCGAAAGATACTTCAATTTGTGGCACACCACGTGGAGCCGGTGGGATATCGCCCAATTGGAAGTTACCCAACAATTTGTTTTGCTGCGCCATTTTACGTTCACCCTGGAACACAGAAATGTCTACAGCAGGCTGGTTGTCAGCAGCAGTCGAGAACACTTGAGATTTCTTCGCAGGAATCGTGGTGTTTTTCTCGATGATTGCTGTTAACACGCCACCCATGGTTTCGATACCAAGTGTCAGCGGAGTAACGTCAAGTAGAAGTACGTCAGTTTTGTCACCTGAAAGTACCGCACCTTGAATCGCAGCACCCATTGCGACTGCTTCATCAGGGTTTACGTCTTTACGTGGCTCTTTACCGAAGAATTCTTGAACCTTCTGTTGAACCATTGGCATACGTGATTGACCACCCACCAAAATCACGTCAGAGATGTCTGAAGTCGAAAGACCAGCATCTTTAAGTGCAATCTTACATGGCTCAATGGTACGCGCAACCAAGTCAGCAACTAAACCTTCAAGTTTCGCACGTGTTACGTTGATCACCAAGTGTTTAGGACCAGTCGCATCAGCAGTGATGTATGGTAGGTTAATTTCAGTTGCATTCGAAGAAGAAAGCTCGATTTTTGCTTTTTCAGCAGCTTCTTTTAAACGTTGCAGCGCAAGCGGATCTTGTTTCAAGTTGAAGTTTTGTTCTTTCTTGAACTCTTCAACCAGGAATTCGATCAATGCGTTATCGAAGTCTTCACCACCCAGGAATGTATCACCGTTAGTAGACAACACTTCGATTTGCTGGTCGCCATCAAGATCCGCAATTTCAATGATTGAAACGTCGAATGTACCACCACCCAAGTCATAAACCGCGATTTTACGGTCGCCTTCTTTCTTGTCCATACCGAACGCAAGTGCAGCAGCCGTTGGTTCGTTGATGATACGTTTTACTTCTAAACCTGCAATTTTACCTGCATCTTTAGTGGCTTGACGCTGGGCATCGTTGAAGTAAGCAGGAACGGTAATGACCGCTTCAGTTACTGTTTCACCCAGGTAATCTTCCGCTGTTTTCTTCATCTTTTTCAAGATTTCAGCAGAGATTTGCTGTGGCGCAAGTTTCTTGTCGTTGACATCAACCCAAGCATCACCGTTGTCAGCTTTGATGATTTTGTACGGTACCAGACCGATATCTTTTTGTACCGCTTGGTCTTCATAACGACGACCGATCAAACGTTTGATCGCGAACAAGGTATTTTTCGGATTCGTTACCGCTTGACGCTTTGCCGATTGACCTACCAGAATTTCGCCATCTTTATAGGCAATAATTGATGGCGTTGTACGCGCGCCTTCAGCGTTTTCGATTACTTTAACTTTGTCGCCTTCAAGTACTGCAACACATGAGTTTGTAGTACCTAAGTCAATACCAATGATTTTAGCCATTTGGATGTTTCCTCAAAAATTTTTTTATTCCCAAACTTTTCCCTTTATCAAAGGGAAATTAAAAGGGATTTACTTGTTATCCGATATGAGAGCCGTTCGATTTTTTTCAAGTAAAATTGTTGAAAAAATTTCACAAACTCCCGAATTTATTTCGCTTAAGCGCCAACCATGACCATCGCCGGACGCAACAGGCGATTATTCAGCGTGTAGCCTTTTTGCAAAACAGTGCCAATTTCATTGGCTTTGGCATTTGGATCAATCCCAACTGCCTGATGCAGATCAGCATTAAAGCCGTTACTGGTGTCTACCACCACGACTCCAAATTTCTCTAAGGTATTCAATAAAGATTTAAGTGTCAGTTCAACGCCTTCCAGCAGTGGAGTTTTCTCTTCACCTGCGGCAACAATGGCGCGCTCGAGATTGTCGACGGTTTCTAAAAGTTCTTTAGAGAACTTTTCTAAAACGGTATCTTTATGCTTTTCAGATTCACGCTGAATACGTTCCACACTTTTTTGTGCTTCGTAGACTGCATTGGCCGTACGTGCTTTTTCTAACTTTAAGTCACCTTCAAGCTGCGCAATCTGCTCTTGTAAAGACTCAACGGAAACTTCAGCCTGCTCGGTTTCAGCTTGAGTTTGCGCTGTATCTTGTTCCGCTTGCTCTTGCTCAAATTTTTGAGCTTGCTCGTTTTGCTCAGTCGCCATTGATTTACTCCGTTTAAATGGGTTCTTAAACATGTACAGTCCTCAGGCCTCAGTATTCACTGCGTTAATGCTGAACTGCCATGGTTGAAGTTCTTGATTACCTAAAGAAATCGGGGCAGGGTGTAAAAATTCAAGCGTCAGTCAAGATTAAATTTAAGATTTATACAAAATTCTGAATAAAACAGCGAGCAGATGGCAGGCTTTTACCGCGATATAGGCGGAGATAAATTGAAGTAAATGATCAAGGAGTCATCTGATCATTGTTGTATACGTCGCTGAATAGACAGTCTGGGCTTTAAAATAAAACATGAATTATTTGAAAATAAATATAAAAAATTGATAATCGTATTTTTGAATAAATTTAATAATTTTAATCTGTTTTAAATATTGGTAAAAAAATTGCATGATACTGACATAGACAGCGACCTTGTTCAGAGGAGAGAGCCGAACTCGGTTGCTGTTGCCTTATTTCAAGTTACTTTTTTCAAGCTGAGTTCCCCCAAGACTCGGCTTTTTTTTGCCTGATTATTTATTAGACATAAAAGCGATTAATATCTAAGCAATAAAGTATTTCTCAATAGATGAACTTTTGATTAATATTTATTCCAGATTCTATCGCTGTAGTTTCTTCTTATTTTGAAATGTGTTTTCGTGGCTTATCTTTTTCTCTAAGATAGGCCTTTTTTTTTGCTAAAATTGAGCATTCTTGCTTTGATCAAGATAAAAATGATGGCTTGGCGGCTTAGTCCGGCCTTCATGCAAAAATACTGCTTTTATCCAATCAGCTTGAGATAAAATTTTCCATTAAAAAAGCCTGCTACAGGCTTTTTTAACAAAGAGTGAAATCAAAGTATTAATCACGGCGATCGCGTGGACGCTGTTGTTGCTGTTGACGTCGATTATCGCTCCAGCGTGGGTTAGATGAACGGTTTTGCTGGGCTTTTCTGGCACGTTGATCGGTGATCCCTTTACGATCCTGCTCCAGGCGGCGTTTATTACGTTCTGTTTCAGCCTGTTTTTGCCGTTGGCTCATCATGTTTTTACGCTGCTGTTCCTGGCGTTGTCGTTCCAGCTGGCTTTTACGTCGGTCCTGTTCTAACTGTCTTTTACGGTCCTGTTCCCAGTTACGACGCTGCACTTCCTGTTTACGTCGATCCAGTTCAATACGTTTACGTTGCTGTTCATATTCCCAGCGTTGCCGATCATAACGACGCTGTTGCTCATAACGACGATCCTGTTCATAGCGGCGATCAGAACGCTGATCATAACGGCCATCGTAGTAGCCACCATCTTCAGGGAAAGCAACACAGCCTACAGCCAAAAATGCAGTCGCCAGAGACAGAGCTATAATTTTGCCAGCCATAGGCATTCTCCCAACTTGAAATAAAAAATATACTGAAGCTCGCAAAACTACGTCAAAAATACCATTTAAACGGTCAATGACATCTTTTATAAATCAGGTTAACGTATTGGATAAAACTATATGTACTTAGATATTAAGACTTATATAAGAATATGGTCACTGAAACGCTAATCGTGTAGAAACTATGAAGAATTAAGAGAATAAGGACTAAAAATAATGACTGTGAATCATCCAGTACTGAAAAGTGTCATGGAGAAAGGGCAAGGCACAGCAGCGCGTATGCTGGATCGCTTACCTGGTATTGCACAAGACGCATTGGTTAAGGCTTTGGACTATCCTCATCACTATCCTGATTTAGACCCCATGGTCAAATGCCTGATGGCGATTCAGCTTAAACAGGGGCATGGCAGCTTTCTGAGTGAAGATGTCGCACAGGCACGGGTGGCGTTTGATGCGCGCATGAAAACAATTCAGGCCAGACCGACTGCTGTGAAAATGGTAGAAGAGCTGCGTCTGCCTTTGCAAAGTGGCAGCATCTTTGCCCGGCATTATCATCCAGCTCCACAAAAGAAGTTGCCGATGGTGATTTTTTATCATGGCGGTGCATTTATGGTGGGCGGTCTGGACAGCCATGATGAATTCTGTCGCTTGCTGGCAGTACATGCCAAAGTACAGGTGTTAAGCGTGGCTTATCCGCTGACGCCAGAATTTAGCCCCTTGCAGATGGTACAGGTTTGTGAAGATGCCCTGGCGTGGGCACATCAGCATAGCAAGCAGCTAAAAGTCTATAAAAACCGGATTGCCTTGGCAGGGGACAGTGCCGGCGGAAATCTGGCTACTGTTGTAGCTCAGCGCAGTGTAGGTAAATCTTATGCCGCACGAGCGCAGCTTTTGCTTTATCCGGCGGTCGACTTTAAAAGTCGCCATCCATCTTTTTATGCCTATAAAGATGGACTGGTACTTTCAGAGCAGGATATTGATCTGGTGACCTTCATGTATGCCCAGACCCATCAGATTGAATTAGATGATCCACTGATTTCACCGACCTATGGTGAATTGCAAAACTTGCCGCCGAGCTATGTGATTACCGCACGTCATGATGTCCTGCATGATGAAGGTTCAATCTATGCGCATAAACTACGTCAGAATGGTGTGAGTGTTCATTATCATGAATATACCGACCAGGCACATGGTTTTATCAACCTGACGCCGATCTCCCGCCGTGCCAAAAAATATGTGATTGAGATCAGCAAAAATTTCCGCAAATTCTGGGACAAAAATAGTTAAATCCAAGGCGTGAATGCAAAAAGGTGTTTCTCATGAAACACCTTTTTTTATAGATAGGTTTTTATCAATTCTTATACTTTGCTGCTGATCTGCGCTTCAGGAAAGATCAGATTGAATTTGGGAACATAAAAGCTTTGCAGCAATTTGGCTTTGGAAAAGTCTGGAAATATATTGTCGATATCTTGCCATTCTACTTGCGAGAGTTTGGAGAGATGACCACGGAACTGTGGACTAAACTGAAAACGCTGACCTTTCCAGGCTTGCTGAATCTTCAGCATAGATGCTGGAATATGATGACTATTAATGTAGAACTGGCGTGCAGATTTGGTTTTCTTCAGCCGAATTGTCATATGCTGGTTTTGATGCTGAATCTGACACAGCACTTCCTGATCCTTTTCCTGCCATTCAAATTGCGCATGTTCTTTGGGAATGCCCCATAAATGCTGACCGTGTACCACAGACTCATGGGTAGACACATAAATTTTAGGAATCGAGCTGAGGTGCCGTTTACTAATTAAAGGATGATCCAGAATCAGTAACTCATCATAAGGGCCAATCGGCGAAGAATGATAACGCACCAATAAGACTTGGACCATCCGCCCCAGCGGAGATGGTGCGATCCGGAACTGTTTCGCTTGCTCAATAAAGCTGGGGGTCAGCCAATAATTCAGAATAAAACCTTCACCCTGCAAACGCCAAGGTGGAAACTGGTGGATATTTTGCTCCTGTAATAATGCATGCTTCATTCTTATTCTCTTGTCTTTAGTCGGCAGATCACTGCATTATGAGTTATAAAAGATTAATATATAGTCATTCACAACCATTACTTCTAAGTAGATGAGTTAATAAATGTTAAAGAAATCATTATGTGTGATCGCACTTGCTGCGCTCAGTCTACCAAGCTTTGCTGCAAATACGATTATTGAGATGAAGACTTCATCAGGAAATATTGAAATTGAACTCTTCAATGACAAAGCGCCAATCTCGGCAAAGAACTTTGAAAGCTATGTAAAGAGTAACTTCTATAAGGACACGATCTTTCACCGCGTCATTCCAGGCTTTATGGTGCAGGGCGGTGGCTTTGATGTGAACATGCAGGAAAAAGCCAATACCAAAGCACCCATTAAAAACGAATCATCGAATGGTCTGCAAAATAAACGCGGTACTTTAGCCATGGCGCGTACCAATCAGCCGGATTCTGCCCGAGCACAATTCTTTGTGAACCTGGTTGATAATGATTTCCTGGATCGTTCTGCCAGAAATGCCGGCTATGCGGTCTTTGGTAAGGTCACTAAAGGTATGGATATCGTCGATCAGATTGCTAAAGTACCGACCCGAAACTATGGAATGCATCAAAATGTGCCGGTGAACCCTGTAAAAATCACCAGTGTGACGATTAAAGCACCAGTCGTGAAAAACTAGGTACAGAATAAAACAGAAATATTTAATTTATATTTCTGTTTTAAAAATATGTACTTATGTAATGAATTGTATGGAATTGAACCAATTTGGTGCATAAAAATAAAACACTCGTGATTCCTGTGCGTTAAAAGCGCTTGCACGTGTAAGAAATTGCCCTATAATGAGCACATACCGACGAGATAGACGGAAACGAACGAAGCAGATTGCTGAGTTGTTGAGTATATCGAAGTCCAGCTTCTGGCACTGACGAGGTGTTAGAAAGATCATTAAGAGCTTATGAAGAACAACTTGTGTGGATTTTTACTGGTTGATCGATCGAAATTATTTTCATTGATTGATGGTAAGAATGACTCGAAGTTTATTTGAGAAATATTTGTCAGAAAATTGATGAGCCAAGATTGGTGTCCTTTAGGCACTACTGATTTTAAACTGAAGAGTTTGATCATGGCTCAGATTGAACGCTGGCGGCAGG
>NZ_VOYD01000048.1:0-8963 GCF_013420435.1 Acinetobacter sp. YH01008 | reverse complement strand
ATAATCTTTTTCAGATTCAATCAATAATTGAACCGCTCTTTCTCTGATTTCAGGGGTATATTTTAATTTTGTCATCGGGATAGTCTCTCAGAATATTGACTCTCCGACAAACCCGGTACGGTTCACAAGGTTACACTTACCTTACATAAAGAAAACCCGCGGATAGCGGGTTAGTGATGCTTTACTTAGTTATTACAGACCTGGTCATGAGAGGTCTTAAGTCCAATATAAAGATTTAATATTTCAGAAGTAAGAAAGCTTTAGCACTGAATAGCATCTTTCTCTTTGTAGTGATCCAAAACCAAATCCATATCAGCCAAAAGTGCAACTTCAGAGTATTCACCGGGTGATAGCTTCAACAAGTTAGGCATATAGTTTTTTTCATACTCACGCGGGTAGTCTCTGCATAAGATTTTTACCCGTACATCTTGAGTGGTGAACTCTGAATCTAACTTTTCCAGATATTTGCTAAGAATATTATCTGAGTTCTCAAAAGCTGTAGTGGTGGCAATTGGATCTATATCTTCATCTGGTTGCTTCTGGCAGCCGGTAAAAGTCAAAGATAAGAGTAGGGTAGTAAGTGTGATGTATTTCATAGTTATAGGTTTGTTGTTATTGGAGTTTGAATTATATAGAGAATTTCATAAAAGAAAACCCACCGGAGGGGTGGGTTGTTTAGGGCTAATTTAGAAATTAAGCATAAAGCATCTGACTAAGCGGCTTAACAAGCGCGAAATCAGCAAGAACAGCCTGTTCAGATTTATACTTGTCATTCTCAAGATCATCAAGAATAACCATAAAGTCTAATCTATTATCATGATTTTGGGTGTCTACATATTTTCGAAGCAAATCATTCGTCCTACGCTTATCCACTCTCGCAAAATCAATCATGTGGTTATTAGAACCAAAATTAAACTTATATTTTCCACCTGACCTTCCTTGTACTTCAGGGCTAACCTCAAGATTGCCAAATCTTCTTTCCAATATGATCCGCAACTGGTCTAAAATTTTGGTAACATGGTCGGATTTTGGTTTAGGCTGAAATTCAATCATCATTTTAATTACATCACTGTAATCAAGTAAATCAAAAGTCAGCTCATCTTCGGTAGTGGTTGCGGTCAGGGCTTGATCCAATATATGAATGTTTTTAAAGCCAGATGCAAATTCGCGAGCTTTTTCAATAACATTAAAGTCAGCACTCCCTATAGACTCAGAAAAAGACTGAATATTTAAACCATTATCAGTAAGCTCGATGGTCCCATTAGGGTGGCGAAAAGCATTTAAAATTGCAGGTGTGCCATTTTTGAAAATAAAAGGCAAAGAGAAGGCGCAAAAATTCTCTTGTTCAGAAAATTTCTGTATAAATGAATCAACTATTAAATTTGATAATTTCATAGCAACTCTCCTTCAAATGGACCAATTATTTTTGATGAACTAAACTCAATATTTGCTTCACGAGCAAACATAGAGAAGTAGTCCGGCCAAGTATTAGTATTATAATCTAAATCTAATTGCGAAACGTTATTCAAAATGTGTAAATGAGAGCCATATATTTTTTTTCGCGTAGCTCTATCTACATGCGAGCGAGCTGTATTGGGATAAATACAAAGATCAATTATTGGGTTTGTTATTGAGCCTTCGCGCAGCAGAAGACCAAAGGTATGCTTCATATACCCTTGAGTTCGATTAGTTTCAAGCCTGAGGCTCAGGCCTGGTATGTTATCACCCAATTCATCATATACAGGCGAGGAGAATCTAGAGTATTGATGCTGAGAGCCCGTGGTCTGCATTATTACATCTTCAGTAAATATCTTTTTTACTGCTATGAGAAGCCTGGCTCTTTCTAAATCTATAATTGAACTTCGCATTTACCCTCTTTCAAATCCGTTAAGTAGCAATAGCCGCATATAGCGGCTTTTTATCCAGCCGACAAAAATTGATTTAGGATTTATAGCGCAGAATACTTCTCTAAAAACTCATCTATCCATCCTTGTGCCACTTCAAGATTAGTTATGTCAGTCAGCTTTAGATTGGTTTCTTCTGCTTCGTTAAAGCCTTCAATAATAGCTTCAAAGATATTTGCCTCACTAATGACCTCATGTGCTATTTCAGCAGCGTCATAGCTTTGCTTGGCCTTCTTAAGCGAAGCTATTTGCTTATCAATTCCTTCACCGATTTTACCTAATGCCAACTTAAACTCTTGACGATTAATTGTTAGTGCAGTTTTAGATTTATTGAGTGTTGCGATCATTGTGTCTTCCTCTTCAAGAGTTTTTTATTTATGAGGTTTTCTTGCTACAAGCCGCCTATAGCGTGCGGCATTATTTATAACTCCGTTCATGGCGAACCATTACACCAATTATCGATATTTTATGGTCTCTTGAAGATAGTGTTGGATAGTCTGGATTTAATGGCACCAATTCAAATTCTTCACGGCCATATTCATCATATCCAATTACCCGATACTTTTTGAAAGTTGCTTCATAGGATCCATTCTGGGCAATCACAAATGAACCGGGTTGTGGTGCTAGAGATGCATCAATTACAAGTGAGTCACCTGGTAAAAACTCGGGTGCCATACTCACTCCTTCGACTGTCAAACCAAATACGTCTGAAGGCTTTGCACTTTGATAAGTTGTATAAGTTCTATCTTTAGGATTGATACCGTCATAACCAACAGTTCCAAATAGCCCAGCTTGAACAAAGTCCAAAACAGGGATTTCCATAACTGGTAGGTTGTTAAAAATTACGTTACTGAAATCAGATTTTATTTCTTCATCAGTAGGTTTACCGATACCAGTAGCCAACCATTTTGAATTTACCTTCAGGAATTGAGCCGCACGAATCAGGTTGGGGCCTTCCATATTTTTAGATTTACCAGAAAGCCAATCACTAACGGATGGTGGCTTTACCCCGACGGCGCGTGCAAGTTCGACCCCCTTAATTTTCTTAGGTGGTAAAACTTCCATGGCATATTTAAGACGTTCAGCAAGTGTTTTCATTAGGAAATCCTAACACGAAATAAATTAGGTATCCCTATTGAATAAAAATAAGGAATGCCTAATAATTGGATTGTTATTGAGGAGAACAACATGAATGATGCACAGCTTATAGAAGCCCTTGGTGGGCCAGCTGCCGTTGCTCGGTTACTCGGGATTAGGGTTCCATCGGTAAGTGGATGGAAGAAAATCCCTACTGAAAGAAAAATCAGGCTTGCTGTTATTGCTGAAGATCGCGGCCTCTCGACCAGGAAGGAGCTTTTCCCAGATACCTATCAAGATATCTGGATTGAACTCCGAACAAGTGCTGTTGCTTAAAGGAAAAATTATGAGTCTTGAAAAGAAATCTACACATGTCCGTTTATCTCCTGAAATCCATGAGCGGGCAAAACTACTTGCCGAAATTAAGGGTAAAGACCTTGCTCAATACCTGGCGTATCTCCTAGAGAAGGAAATCGTCGGTGAGTGGCATGTACTTAATTTACAAGCAAAATCATTCGAGCGCTTGGGATTAGGAGCTTTAGTAAGGGATCTGTCTACAGACGTTAGCTTTGGAGAGGGATTGGAAGGGAATCACAGGGATTTAGACAAAGAAAAAGCCTGATGGATGAGATCAGGCTTTTTCAGTTCGTTAATTTCTAGAGGAAATCAAAGAATATGAAATCAAATTTAGCACATGAACCACCAATACCTCAAGGGCAAGTAGTTCATTTTCCAAAAAATGAGCGCAAAGCTATGTCGAATAAAGAAGAGCGCTACACCAAGATGCCAAATGGTTTAATTGACGGTCAGATCATGGCTCAGTTAAACGACAAGGCATTTAAGTGCTTAATGTTTGTCATGCGTCAAACCATTGGATTTGACCGTGTATCTCACCCAATCGCCATCACTCAATTTCAAAAATATTGCGGTATCAAAAAACGCGATACGGTTATGTCATGTATTCGTGATCTGGAAGAACTCGGCTTAATCAAAGTTGAGAGAACAACAGGCTGTCTAAGCGAATATCAATTTACTCCTGACCAGTACCGCGAAAAGGGACTAGTACCAAATGAAGGTAGTACCCTTAAAGGTGACGGGACCAGTACCACCAAACGGGACGGGACTAGTACCGCGAAAGGTGACGGGACTAGTACCGTTGAACGGGACCCTATTAAAGAAACACTTAAAGAAACATTTAAAGAAAACTTTAAAGAGAAAAACACGCAAGAAAATTCAGTTGACCAAGTGCTAAATCTCTGGACACCAGATTTACATTCTCTGAATTCTTGGTTACAGCGATCAGGTGAAACCCCGATGACCCAAGAACTGGTGAATCAGATTTTACTTGAAGTGAATGCTCACTACGAACCACGTTTGAACGCAGGCTTGATCACAGATACCCAGATGTATTCAAACTTCGTGAAGTGGATCAAGCGAAAGTTCACTCAAAAACAAAATTCACACTCTGCAGCACCCGCCCAAAACAACCGCAACGTAAATCAAAACTGGGGCCAGGTTCAACAATACGCACCCGCAACCGATGACATCGACTTGGAGGGCTTAGTATGAATGCAGCAGCTCTACTTGGTTCAAAAATTCAGATCAGCTCTGAATACTGTGACCGCCACCAGATGCAAAAAGTTCAACTGGGTAACCAGTCGATTTGCAAACAGTGTGCATCTGAAATCTTAAATCAGGCCCATCAGGATCATGCAGCCTCTGTCAATCAGATGGTTCGTGAAAAGCATTTTGAAGGCGCGAAGTTACCAGGTCGTCATGCAAACAGTGGTTTTAAGGAATACATCACCACTAACGATGGCCAGAAACATGCCAAAGCTCAGTGTGTGAAATTCACTAAAGACTTTCTGGAAGGCATCACTCGCAATCTGATTATGGTGGGTCGTACTGGTACTGGAAAAACCCATTTGGCATGCGCAGTCGCTCGCAACGTTCTGGAGGCGCGTAAATACGCCCGCTACGTCACTTCTGAAGATATGGCTAATGAGATTGCCAACGCTTGGAAAAAAGCCGATGACAACGAAGCCAACGCAATCTGGCGCTATACCGATTATGACCTTCTGATTCTGGATGAATATGGATTGCATGATCGCCATGAAAACCGCCTGCAACTGGTTCACAAGGTTTTATATGCGCGTTATGACGCAGGGAAGCCGACCATGCTGATTTCAAATATGACCAAGGATGATTTGGCGACTGATTTGGGTGATCGACTATGGTCCCGGTTCCAGCATGACGGATTGGCTGTGGTTGAGTGCAATTGGATGGATCGGCGTGTAGGGGGTGGGGTGTGAGTGATTTTAAAGAGGTGGCACATAGAACCGTGGCTGAGCTTTTCGATATGTTGAAAGAGGCAACACAAGAGCGGGACAGGCTTAAAGCTGAAATGAATGACCTGCTTGCCTTTAATGAAAAGCTAGACCGTGAGCGTAATGGGTATCGCAAAGATGCTCGCAAGTACGCCAAGAAAGTCCAAATGATTGCAAGCTTATTCGTTGTGCCGAGTGATGACCATGAATTAACACTCAAGGCCATTAAGACGATTGTGGAACGGGTGGGTGAAGCATGAAAGACCAAAACGATAATAAGACCGTGGATTGGGTTGAGGTCATGGCTTTGCGTTCAGCCTACAACCAAGGCCATAGAACCCCAGAAACACGTGAAGCAAATCGAATTTACACCAATGAGCAGAAGAAAAAAGCCAAGCAGGTGACAGCATGAAAAAGCGCAATAAGAAATATAACCCGAATAAGTTGGTCAATCTGGTGCAGCGTGAATCGCAAAAGCCTTATGAGCTTTGGATGAGTTTTGAAGCCGTGGAAGTGGAAGAAGCCTGTCAAAAATACAATGCGATGGGTTTAACCAAGTCGGAAGTAATCAACAAGATTTACGCGCTGCATGATGGTGACTTGATTGTGCCACTCATTAACGACCTGACCAAAGATGCTTATGAGTTTTTTGTGGGTATCGACTCGTATTACTACCACGAGGATGACCCGAGCAACATTATCGATGATGCGCGTCAGTTTGAATTGCCAGTGATGAAATGGGATGAATTCCGTGTTGGCGGTAATCCAGATTTAAAAATTATGGATGGCGACATCAAGCGCAGATGGAAAGGCATTAGTGAAGAAATGGATGACATTCACGCTGAATATCGAAAGAAGGGCTACAAGCTTTTCAAAAGCATGACTTACATCAAAACAGAAGTGACTTTCAAGGATATTGAAGCCTACAACATTTTCAAGGCTGAACGAGTGGTGCGAGGGATGTGTCGCAAGTATGAATTGCAAGGAGCAGCAGCATGAATTTAATCGAAAAATTGGGTTTGGAAAAGTGTAAGCAGATTGTGGATGGGGCGCCTGATCAGACCGCTAGTTACTACATGTATGACACGTATTTTAAATCTCAAAATCCTGTTGAGTGGTTTTACTGGGAGGAAAATCAGTGGAAGTTCACCAGCCACAGTAAAAGGTTTGAGAATTTCCTTATTAGCTTGAAAGACCTCCGCACCGCTCTAGCCGACCATGAACGCATTGATACGTGTAGTGATATTCGGAACCACATTTCCCCAAATACGAAGGTGATTGAGAGATGAGTGATTTTGAAAAGTGGTTTAAGACAACCGAAGCTTACAAAATGCTGGAAGAGCAGAATTATTTCAAAATGGATTTGTTCTTCTTCGTGGGGGCTAGAAATCAATACCGTCATAGCGGTGTTCAAGTTGCTTATCTGACTTGGCAGCACCAACAAGCCATCATCGACGAGCACACCGAAGTCATCAAGCTTCAAGACGCTGATTTGCGAAAGTATGAGAAGCAGATTGAGAGTTTGAAAGCCCAGATCAACAACATGGAGGCTTGTTATATCGAGAAGAAGAAGCAGGTTGAGGATGCATTGCATATTTTGGATGAGCTTTATCGAAAAGGGCTTTTTGCAAAACCAAAAGCAGTTTCTGAAGCAATAAATGTTCTGCGAGGTGAGTCATGAAACTGGGTGATTTTGGGTTTTTTCTATTTTTGATAGTTGCATTTGTCTCGCTGAAATTTGGCGACTCAATCAATCAGGCGATAGTGGGGTGCCAATGACATCAATCTCACTCGCTGAATATCACAAACAGTATGGCGGTGGTCGTAAGACTGCCACCAAACGCAACAAATTTAACGCTGTGAAGATCGAAAAGGATGGAATGACCTTTGATAGCCAAAAAGAGTACAAGCGCTATATCGAGCTTACAGCACAAATGCAAAGAGGTGAAATTCAGGATTTACAGTGTCAGGTCAAATTTGAGTTGGCACCGAAAGTAAAGATTGCAGGTGAGAAAAGAGCAAAGCCTGCTTTGAGATATTACGCAGATTTCACATACCTGAAGGATGGGGTGCAGATTGTTGAGGATGTGAAGTCAGCAGCAACAAGAAAGTTAGCAAGTTTTCGCAATAAGAAACACTTGATGAAAACAGTACACGGTATAGACGTTAGAGAGATTTGAGGGGGAATAGGGATGAATGCGACGGTAGCTGAAAAGATGACAAATATTGAATGGTTGGGGCAGCAGTTAAGAGCCAAAACAGCAAATTATGAAGCAGATACACCACCAACAAATGAAATCCCTGTCAATTGGGAAGATCGTTGTGGCGCAATTGCTTTAATGCCAAATGATGAAACCAAGGCTTATGCGTCAATTTTGGTATGGGGTGATTATCGAGACAATACGGATAATTATTCCGTGGTCACAA
Organism: Acinetobacter sp. YH01008; assembly: GCF_013420435.1. Taxonomy (NCBI): domain Bacteria; kingdom Pseudomonadati; phylum Pseudomonadota; class Gammaproteobacteria; order Moraxellales; family Moraxellaceae; genus Acinetobacter; species Acinetobacter sp. YH01008. The sequence continues at coordinate 1,228 of NZ_VOYD01000048.1, read as the reverse complement.
AATACATCTCAGATTACTTATGGCGTATGGTGCAAGAGGAAATGGATAAGCAGCGTGAAAGTTTTGATATGCCGCAATTCTGCAAACACATTGCACGTATGGAGCTGTTCTACTCATTACGTCCAAAGTTGCGCGAATACCATACATTGAAAGGCCGCTTAGTATTTTCAGGAATTGATTATATTGAACCAAATACTTATTCAAAACGCTATGCATGGCTAGGTAATGCAGTTGAACTTTTGCTCAAAGAGTTGAATGATGAGGTAGAGCATTATGCAGGCCAGTACCGAAAAAATTTAAGAAAATTGAGTGTTTGACATCCTATATGGATGTAAGGTATTCTTTTTCTATACTGGTCGTATTACGGTTCAACCGAGACCAAGTGTTATCTGATAAAATGTTGACTGCTAGGAAAGACTAGTAAAGGCTCATCGAAAGGTGGGCTTTTTTTGACATTGTTTGTTCATGAAAATAAGCGATAATGCCTTTTTGTTTTTGAGCTCTAATTGAAATGGCGATTTTAACTGTTAAAAAACTAGAAGATACTCTCGGTAAATTAGTGGCTGAAGGCGAAAAGCCTGAAAAGATTTTATTAGGCTATAAAGCGTATGGCGAGCTAATGAATGATCGTAGCTTTTTTGAGGAAGTGGCTGGCTCGGCAATGGATCCAAACAAACGAAAATATAAAAATATTAAGATTAAGGTTACTCAAGACGAATACCAGTTTGACGTGAAATGTCAAAAATAGGTTTAAGCATCAAGGAAAGCTCGCCAAATGGTGGGCTTTTTTAATATTTCTTTAATCAACAAGATGTCATACTTGGAACTATATTCAGAGCAAGTGAGTATAGTTGTGGAACGTAAAAATCTTATGTTTGTAGGCGGAATATTGTTCGCGTCCATATTTTTATTATTTTTCTGCTTCTATCAGTATAAGTCTGATAAAAAAAGACAGATTGAAAATCTTGAGAAGATAGTTGAAAAGATAGAGGCCTCCAAATAGATTTCTTGAGGCTAAACTGAAAGCTCATTTCAATATAGGATTTTTTTTGATGATTAGAATTTATTATTTGAAAAGAAAATTAACTCAAGCTCAACATTTTAGGACTTACGCATTGACGGATTCAAAAAAGTATTAAAATACTTTATAAAGTATCTGTGATCAGACGAATTAAACATGCTTCTACAGCAACTTGTACATTACCCATTTATATGGGCTTTCTCATGA
>NZ_VOYD01000047.1:0-10941 GCF_013420435.1 Acinetobacter sp. YH01008 | reverse complement strand
CTGGACAAAATGACTCCAGATGAGTTTTACTATGACCAGCTACCACAACAAAATAAGGTAGCTTAACTAGAGCAGAATATCACTTATAAATAAGCTTTTAGTTGTTCAAACAAGTGGGACCACCTCTGCCTGAACCATTTTGAATTTCGGCAGGTGGACGTGGAATCGGTAGTCCACCTGAGATTTCAGGACACAGACTGATATATTGATTTGGAACTAAAGATTCGAGCACTTCTTTGACAAGGCAATCCTTGCCATCGTAACGAACTTTTTGACCGAGCAAACAGGCACTCACAAAGTAGCGTTTAGTCCCCATGTCCTAGCTCAGCTTTTTAAATTTCTGAAAGATAAACATCATTGCAAATAACACTGCCATGGTCAGCACAATGGTCAGCCCAGTTGAAGTATTAAGGCCTGCGCTCGACCAGAGGCCTACTGTCACGCCAATCTGTGCAATCACGAATGCCCAGATCACCATTTGGCGTGGAGAGTTTGCCAAAAGGCGAGCAGTCAGAGCAGGAATAACCAACAATGCACCCATCAATAGGGAACCGACTGCACGTAAAGCCAGTACGGTAAACAGTGCCAATAGCAACATAAAGATCAGGCGTTGCCATTTGGCATTTACCCCTTCACTGACCGCCATATCCGGATCAATCGCGATCTGAATCTGGGCTTGCCAGCTTTTATATAAAACACCTAAGGCCAGAATGATCACAATGGCAAACGTGGGCAAGTCCGTCCAGGAAATGGTCAGTAGATCACCGAATAAATAGCTGAGCAGTTCAGGTCTTAAACTTGGTAAATGTTGAATAAACAATAAACCCGAGCAAAGTAAGGTCGCTGAACACAGTGCAAGCAGGGCATCATTGGGGAGGCGGGGATCATGTAGCACCCACAGAATGGCAACCAGCAATAATGCCAAGAAGGTCACGCCCATCCACAGCGGTAGACTTAAGGCGCCTGCAATCGCAACACCTAGTAAAGTACCATGTGCCATAGTATCAGCAAAAAATGACATACGACGCCACAGCATCAAGCAGCCTAGCGGTGCCGTCAGAAACACCAGTAGCGTGCCCATAATCCATGCAGGTAAAAGGAGTTGTAACCAATCCATCATGGTTTAAGCTTCCGGCTCGGGGTGAATATGAGGGCGCGTATCATGCTGACACGGCGTAGCAGAATCGCCATGCGCACAATGATCATGATGATGTTGATAGAACACCCGATTGGTGCCAAAAATCGCTTGATATTCCGGATGTTGCTGTACGCTTTCTGGCAGGCCACTGCAACAAATATGCTTATTTAGACACACCACCCGAGTCGTCCCTTGCATCACCCATTGCAGGTCATGTGACACCATTAATACGGCACAGCCATATTTTTCCGGCAAGTTACGCACATATTCATACAGTTCAGCTTCGGATTGAATGTCCAGACCTTGCATCGGTTCATCCAGTACCAGAATATCGGGTTGGCGTAATAAGGCCCGTGCCAAGAGCACCCGCTGACGCTCACCGCCTGAGAGTTGTTGAACTTTGGAATCTTGCAGTTTACTAATGCCAGTATCGCGAATAATTTCAGTTTTGATTTTGGATGGACATTTTTCCAGCGCCAGTAAATCTTTGACCCGCAGCGGCAAGCTATGCGATGGATTGAATTTTTGCGGCACATAAGAGAATTTCAGTTTACGTGCAGTTTTGATCTCACCGGATTGCGGTTTTAAAATGCCAAGCATGACTTTAATTAAAGTCGACTTGCCTGCACCATTCGGGCCAATCAGCGTGACAATCTCTTTTTCTTGTAATGAAAAATCAATGGCTTTTAAAATATCACGCTCATCAATCTTGACCCAGATCTGGGAGAGCTGAATCAGTGGGGAGGCACTTAAGCTTTGTTGCGACACTGCTGACAGATTCCTGAAATTTCAATAATACTGTGATGTGCGCTAAAGTCATCCGAGCTTGCAAGTGCATCAAGTTGGTCAAGCAGACCTTGCGCTGATGCTTCTGTCACCGCTTTACATTCGGTACAGATTAAAAAAGCCGCCTGATGCCCTTCACGTGGATGGCAACAAGGAATATAGGCATTGATCGAGGTCAGGCGGTGAATCAGCCCTTTATCCAATAAAAAATCCAGAGTTCGGTATACCGTAGGTGGCGCCGCAGGACGATCACTGGCATTTTTCATTTGTGCCAGTAAATCATAAGCCCCCATCGGGCCAGTCGCATTTAAAATGAGTTCCAGCACTTCTTTACGCAAAGGGGTAAGGCGTGCGCCTGTTGCTGCACAAAGATTTTCCGCTTCAGCAAGACGTTGTGCGACATTGGGATGGTCGTGCACGCCGTGCAATGCGTTGTGGTGTTCGTGCGAACAAGAACCCATAGTTCACCTCAAGTGCGAAACTGAAAATTAATAGATTTCAAATCTTAACATGAAGCGTTCAGAGTTTCGATTGGGCATAGGTATTTTTGTATTTTTGTTATATTATAACACTTACTAATTTTCTCGTTTTTAAGTGATTTCTACTCATGTTCCGTCTCCTTGCAATGGGTCTTTTGGCTTTGTTCAGCACATTCAGTTGGTCACAAAGTCTGGTGGTCTCGACTCAGCCGATCTATCTGATTGCCAAGAAAATTACCCAGGGCGTGGAACAGCCGACTTTATTACTGGCCAATCAGAGCGGACATGATGTCAGTCTGACCCCGGCACATCGTAAAATCATTCAGGATGCCGGTCTGGTGATCTGGCTGGGTCAGGCGCATGAAGCACCGCTGGCCAAAGTGCTGAATGACAGTCATAAAGGTATCGCTATTTTGGAATCCGGTATTTTGACCACATTGCCGATGCGTAACCCGCGTGGTGAGGCCTTAAAAAATACCATTGATACGCATGTCTGGCTCGATCCAAATAATGCCGTAAGGATTGGCTTCTTTATTGCGGCGCTGCGTTCGCAACAATTGCCGGAGAACCGTGAACTGTACTGGAAAAATGCACGCGACTTTGCGCAAAGCATGTTTGCGACGGCCCAGCGTTATAGTTCCAGCACTAAAGCCAAAGCTTACTGGTCGTATCATGATGCCTATCAATATCTGGAACGTCCCTTGAATCTGAAGTTCATGGGCGCACTGACCGATGATCCACATGTCTCGCCAACTGTGGCTCAAATCAAGTTCTTACAGGATCATCGTCCACAGCCTAAAATGTGCCTTCTGGCCGAAGGGCATGCCAGTGAAAATCAGTACCGAAAACTTAAACCGGTGGTGTTTCAGCATGTCGATGAAAGCATGAGCGGGGCAGGGGACTTTGTGCAAGCCTGGCAGCAATTAGCAGCAGAAACCCAGAAGTGCGTATTAAATGCACGCTAATGATTTAAAAAATAGACAGATTTTGATTAGTTTAACAGCATTGCCCCGATTTAAAAAAACACGACTAAGGTCGGGAAAAGATTGCATGTTCAGGGGTGTAACTCTATAATGCCTGCGATTAAAAATAATCACCTGTTAAACTTGTCAAGCATGATTGCTGTGAGTGAATAAATAATGAGCCGAACTAGTCGCTTGATTGACCGACGATTAGCGAAAGCTTTGGTCCTCCTGCAAGCCTGTATGATCCCTGTTTCAGCCTTGATCGGCTGGGTCGTGAAAGACTCAACCGCAGCCCTGAGTGCAGCATTAGGTGCGCTCGTTTGTTGGCTCGCGACTTGTTATTTTTCGTGGCAATCGTTTCGAGCAGCAGGAGCCCGCGCGTCTAAACAAGTTCTTTCGAACATGTATAAAGGCTTAATGGGAAAGTTTGCAATTGTGATTGTTGGTTTCATTTTAATTTTAAGCAATGTCGAACCGTTGTCAGCGGTGGCGTTGTTTTGTGGTTTTATACTTGTTCAAGCCATGTCGTGGGTCGCTCCGTTTTGGGCGTCACGTCTACAAAAATGAGTATAGACACAACAAGAAATTGAAAAGTTTTTCAGGAGCAGGCGAGATATCAAGCAGCACGCGATATTCGTTTGTTCTATTAGTTTTTTGACATTGACCAGGTGTGATTTATGGCTGCTGAAGAACATGCCCTTACTTCGACCGAGTATATCAAGCATCACTTGACCAACATGACCTATGGCAAAATGCCAGATGGTACATGGAAATTGGCCGAGAGCGGTGCTGAAGCTCAACAGATGGGGTTCACTGCTATTCACTTGGATTCAATGGGTTGGTCTATCGGACTGGGTCTGATTTTCTGTTTGTTATTCTGGTTGGTTGCGAAAGCGGCTAATGCTGGTGTTCCTACCAAGTTCCAGTCTGCAATTGAAATGATTATCGAGTTTGTAGATTCAAGTGTACGTGATACCTTCCACGGGAAGTCTCGATTAATTGCACCCTTAGCTTTAACCATTTTCGTGTGGATTTTCCTCATGAACTTGATGGATTTGATCCCTGTTGACTTTATTCCTTATGTAGCTCAACACGCGATTGCTTCTATGCTGGGTGTAGACCCTCATCAGGTTTACTTTAAAATTGTTCCGACTACAGATCCAAACGTTACCCTCGGTATGTCTATTTCTGTATTCTTCTTGATCATTTTTTATAGTATTCGTGAGAAAGGTGTTGGCGGCTTCGTTGGTGAGTTAGCACTTAACCCATTTAACCCAAGTAACCCAGTTGCTAAAGTGCTTTTGATTCCATTCAACTTATTGTTGGAATTGACCACTTTCTTGGCGCGACCAGTTTCATTGGCTCTACGACTGTTCGGTAACATGTATGCGGGTGAGTTAATCTTCATTCTTATCGCGTTATTACCGTTCTGGATCCAGTGGGCGTTGTCTGTGCCTTGGGCGATTTTCCACATTTTGATTATTACGCTACAAGCATTCATTTTCATGATGTTGACTATCGTGTACATGAGTATGGCAAGCGAAAAGCATTAATGGTATTGCCTAACTGTCAACGGATGGTTGGGCACACAATTTTTTAACTTAATTTGGTATAAAACCTAACCTCTGAGGAATTATCATGGAACTCACTTTAGGTCTAGTTGCAATTGCATCTGCTATCTTGATCGCTTTCGGTGCTTTAGGTACTGCGATTGGTTTTGGTCTTCTAGGCGGCCGTTTCCTTGAAGCTGTTGCTCGTCAACCAGAATTGGCTCCGCAACTTCAAACTCGTATGTTCTTAATCGCAGGTCTTCTTGATGCTGTGCCTATGATCGGTGTTGGTATTGGCTTGTTCTTCATCTTCGCTAATCCATTTGTAGGTTAATCAGCTTAATTCCGAAATTCACTATTTGAGGAATTTGCAATGAATATCAACCTCACATTGTTTGGCCAAGCGATTGCGTTTGCGATTTTTGTCGCGTTCTGCATGAAGTTTGTATGGCCACCACTAATCAATGCGATTAGTGAACGTCAGCGTCGTATCGCTGATGGCTTAAATGCTGCTGAAAAAGCGAAAGCTGACCTTGCAGATGCGCAAGCACAAGTGAAAGCTGAACTGGACACGGCAAAAGCACAAGCGGCTCAATTGATCGAACAAGCGAACCGTCGTGCAGCACAGTTGGTAGAAGAAGCGCGTACTCAAGCATCTGCTGAAGGTGAGCGTATTCGTCAACAAGCGAAAGAAGCTGTTGATACCGAAATCAATTCTGCTCGCGAAGAATTGCGTCAACAAGTGGCTGCTCTTGCAGTGACTGGTGCTGAGAAAATTCTTAGCCAGCAAGTTGATGCAGAAGCTCACAATGCCATGCTGACTCAGCTGGCTGCTAAACTTTAAGAGAGGCAGATTATGGCTGAACTCTTGACGTTAGCACGCCCTTATGCAAAAGCAGCATTTGCTTACGCTTCTGAGCAGGGTGCAACTGACTCTTGGTCAACTGCACTTGAATTGCTCAGTGCTGCGGTGCAAGACGAAGCATTTTCAGCTTATCTAAATCGCCCGGAGCTTACACCTGCTGAGCAGGTGTCTCTTTTTGCCAAAGTTTTAGGTGAAGACCAAACTGCAGCAGTGTCTAACTTCCTGACATTGCTTGCTGAAAACAACCGTTTGACGCTTCTTCCTGAAATTGCTGCAGAATATGAACAGCTCAAATCACAGAATAATAATACTGTGGATGTTGTGATTGAATCAGCATTCCCATTAACTTCTGTTCAGGAACAATTACTGACGCATGCATTAGAGAAGAAATTCGAAGCTGCAGTAAGTGTTTCTGTAGAAGTGAAACCAGAGCTTATTGCTGGTGTAGTTATTCGTGCAGGCGACCAAGTGATAGATGATTCTGCGCTTAACAAGCTTGAGAAAATGCGTACTCGTCTTCTTGCTTAAGAAATAAGAAGACTGAACTTTAAAAAGATTGAGGTATAGCGCAATGCAACAACTGAATCCATCCGAGATCAGTGCGCTCATTAAACAGCGTATCGGCGATCTGGACACCAGCGCAACCGCTAAGAACGAAGGGACCATTGTTATGGTTTCCGACGGTATTGTGCGTATTCACGGCCTTGCTGATGCAATGTACGGTGAAATGATCGAATTCGACGGCGGCCTTTATGGTATGGCACTGAACCTAGAACAGGATTCAGTGGGCGTCGTTGTTTTAGGTAACTACTTAAGCCTTCAAGAAGGTCAAAAAGCGCGTTGCACAGGTCGTGTATTAGAAGTTCCGGTTGGTCCAGAACTTTTAGGCCGTGTAGTCGATGCTTTGGGTAACCCGATTGATGGTAAAGGCCCGATCGATGCTAAATTAACTGATGCTGTTGAAAAAGTAGCACCAGGCGTAATTTGGCGTCAGTCAGTGGATCAACCTGTACAAACTGGTTATAAATCAGTAGATACAATGATCCCTGTAGGCCGTGGTCAGCGTGAGTTGATCATTGGTGACCGTCAAACTGGTAAAACAGCAATGGCGATCGACGCGATCATCGCTCAGAAAAACTCTGGCATTAAATGTGTATACGTAGCAATTGGTCAAAAACAATCGACTATCGCTAACGTAGTACGCAAGCTGGAAGAAACTGGCGCTATGGCGTACACCACTGTTGTCGCAGCAGGTGCATCTGATCCAGCAGCAATGCTGTATTTGGCTCCGTACTCTGGCTGTACAATGGGTGAATACTACCGTGACCGTGGTGAAGATGCGTTAATCATTTATGATGACTTGTCTAAGCAAGCTGTTGCGTATCGTCAAATTTCATTGCTTTTACGCCGTCCACCAGGTCGTGAAGCTTATCCAGGTGACGTGTTCTATCTACACTCGCGTCTACTTGAACGTGCTTCTCGTGTATCTGCTGACTACGTTGAGAAATTCACTAACGGTGAAGTTAAAGGCCAAACTGGTTCATTAACTGCATTGCCGATTATTGAAACTCAAGCGGGTGACGTATCTGCATTCGTACCAACCAACGTAATTTCGATTACTGATGGTCAGATCTTCCTTGAAACATCATTATTCAACGCAGGTATTCGTCCTGCTGTGAACGCGGGTATCTCTGTATCTCGTGTTGGTGGTTCAGCGCAAACCAAGATCATCAAGAAATTGTCTGGTGGTATCCGTACTGCTTTGGCGCAATACCGTGAATTGGCAGCATTTGCTCAGTTCGCTTCTGATCTTGACGAAGCAACTCGTAAGCAACTTGAACATGGTCAACGTGTAACTGAATTAATGAAGCAAAAACAATATGCTCCATATTCAATTGCTGACCAAGCTGTTTCAATTTATGCATCTAACGAAGGTTATATGACTGACGTTGAAGTGAAGAAAATCGTAGACTTTGATGCTGCGTTGATTTCTTACTTCCGTTCAGAACATGCTGTGTTAATGCAACAAATCGATGCCTCTGGTGATTACAACAAAGACATCGAAGCTGCAATCAAAGCAGGTATTGAAAGCTTTAAAGCGACTCAAACTTACTAAGTTCAACCTTAGTTGAATTTAGTGTTGGTTTGGTTCACGGAATCAACCTTCGGAAGCTCGCAAGGGCTTTCGAATACTAGGTTAAGCGTATGGCAAATTTAAAAGAAATTCGCGCCAAAGTAGCTAGTATCAAGAGCACGCAGAAGATTACTCGAGCGATGCAAATGGTAGCAGCTTCTAAGATGCGTCGTGCGCAAGAGCGCATGGCTCAAGGCCGTCCGTATGCCGAAAATATGCACCGTGTAATTGCTCATTTGGTCCAAGCGAATCCTGAATACAAACACCGTTATATGGTTGAACGCCCGGTTAAGCGCGTTGGCTATATTATTGTGTCTTCAGATCGTGGCCTTGCTGGTGGTTTGAACATTAACCTGTTCAAAAAAGTGGTTAAACACGTACAGCAGCAACAAGAGCAGTCAATTGAAGTTCAATTTGCTTTAATTGGTCAAAAAGCGGTTTCGTTTTTTAAAAACTACGGCGGTAAAGTGCTTGGTGCGACTACAAACGTAGGCGATACTCCAAGTCTTGAGCAGTTATCTGGTTCTGTACAGGTGATGTTGGATGCGTATGATAAAGGCGAGTTAGATCGTATTTATCTGGTGTCAAACGGCTTTGTCAATGCCATGACTCAAAATCAAAAGATCGAACAACTTGTTCCTTTGGCTGCTGCTGAAGAAGACAAGAATCTTAACCGTCAATACGGTTGGGATTATATCTACGAGCCTGAAGCTGAAGAGCTTTTAAATGGCTTGTTGGTTCGCTATATCGAGTCTGTGGTGTATCAAGGTGTGATTGAAAACATCGCATGTGAGCAGTCTGCACGTATGGTCGCTATGAAAGCAGCGACAGACAACGCAGGCGAGATCATTAAGAGCCTGCAACTTATTTATAACAAGCTGCGTCAAGCCGCGATTACTCAGGAAATTTCTGAGATCGTTGGTGGTGCCGCTGCCGTTTAACATTATTTTGAATTGAGGAGACAGCAATGAATAGCGGTCGTATCATTCAGATCATCGGCGCGGTTATCGACGTCGAGTTTGAACGCAACAGCGTTCCTAAGATCTATGACGCTCTCCAAGTAGATGGTACTGAAACTACTTTAGAAGTTCAGCAACAGCTTGGTGATGGCGTAGTTCGTACTATTGCAATGGGTTCTACTGAAGGCCTTAAGCGTGGTTTGAACGTAGTTAACACTGGCGCGCCGATTTCTGTACCAGTAGGTACAGCGACTCTAGGCCGTATCATGGACGTTCTTGGTCGCCCGATCGACGAAGCTGGTCCTGTTGCGACTGAAGCGCGTTTACCAATTCACCGCTCTGCACCTTCTTATGCAGAACAAGCAGCTTCTACTGACCTTTTAGAAACTGGTATTAAAGTCATCGACTTGCTATGCCCGTTCGCTAAAGGTGGTAAAGTTGGTCTGTTCGGTGGTGCCGGTGTTGGTAAAACTGTAAACATGATGGAATTGATCAACAACATCGCGAAAGCTCACTCAGGTTTATCTGTGTTTGCTGGTGTTGGTGAGCGTACTCGTGAAGGTAATGACTTCTATCACGAAATGAAAGATTCTAACGTTCTAGACAAAGTAGCAATGGTCTACGGTCAGATGAACGAGCCACCGGGTAACCGTTTACGCGTAGCGTTGACTGGTTTGACCATGGCTGAATATTTCCGTGACGAGAAAGACGAAAACGGTAAAGGCCGTGACGTACTATTGTTCGTAGATAACATCTATCGTTATACACTAGCGGGTACTGAAGTATCAGCACTTCTAGGTCGTATGCCATCTGCAGTAGGTTACCAGCCTACACTTGCAGAAGAGATGGGTGTTCTTCAAGAACGTATTACATCGACTAAGTCTGGTTCTATTACGTCAATCCAAGCGGTATACGTACCTGCCGATGACTTGACAGATCCATCGCCTGCTACAACGTTTGCTCACTTAGACGCAACTGTTGTATTGAGCCGTGACATCGCATCTTCTGGTATTTACCCAGCGATCGATCCACTAGACTCAACTTCACGCCAATTAGATCCGTTAGTTGTTGGTCAAGAGCATTATGAAATTGCACGTTCTGTACAGAACGTATTGCAACGTTATAAAGAGCTTAAAGACATCATCGCGATTCTTGGTATGGACGAGCTTGCTGAAGAAGATAAACTGGTTGTTTACCGTGCGCGTAAAATCCAGCGTTTCTTCTCTCAACCGTTCCACGTAGCTGAAGTATTTACTGGTGCTCCTGGTAAATTAGTATCTCTTAAAGAAACGATTCGTGGCTTTAAAGGTCTTCTAGCTGGTGAATACGATCACATCCCAGAACAAGCGTTCTACATGGTTGGTGGTATTGACGAAGTGATTGCTAAAGCTGAGAAACTTTAATTAGTTCCCTAATTTAGGAGATTCTCATGGCGACTATGCAATGTGACGTTGTAAGTGTTCAAGAGTCTTTGTACTCAGGCACTGTAACTATGCTAATTGCTAAAGGTGCTGGCGGTGAGTTAGGTATTATGCCTGGTCACGCTCCGCTGGTAACTTTGCTCCAACCTGGCGCGATCCGCGTTATTTTGGAAAACGGTACAGAAGAGTTGATCTATGTATCTGGTGGTGTTCTAGAAGTTCAACCGCATGTTGTTACGGTTCTTGCAGATACTGCAATCCGTGCCGACAACTTGGATGAAGCGGCAATTATTGAAGCGCGTAAACACGCTGAACAATTGCTTGCCAATCAAAAGAGCGATTTGGATTCTGCTGCTGCATTGGCTGCTCTTGCAGAAACTGCTGCACAGCTGGAAACGATCCGCAAAATCAAAAACCGCGCTCAATAAGAGACGGTTTGAGATTGAAAAAGCCACCCGAAAGGGTGGTTTTTTTTGGTTCATAGGTTCTTATCATGTTTGTTTTTATATATGTGTTCAGTAAGCATCCGCTGAACGCCATCGCCAAGTTTTAACGGGGTTCAGGTTTCCAGCGGTGAGGTAGTAATTCTTCTATTTGGGGCACTTTATGTGTTGGCAACCTTTTCAGCACATCACTTAAATAGG
>NZ_VOYD01000046.1:0-11532 GCF_013420435.1 Acinetobacter sp. YH01008 | reverse complement strand
AAAACTGTAAAGCGTATATTGCAAGAACGGACTGATCGCTATAAGTCGGAACTGACCGACTCAGGCTCTAGTTACACGTTTGGCAACAAGACATTAACAGAGTGCGAATTAGTCCTTGACTATGTTTGACTACATTTTAAGGAACAGTTAATTGCCTTGGCGATTGGTGTGGCGGCACGTTGTGATGGTTGTATCGGTTTTCATGTTCGAACCTTAGTCAAAATGGGCATGACCCTACGGGAACTGGAAGAAGTTTTAGGCGTTGCCGTCTATATGGGTGGAGGACCTTCATTGATGTATGCCGCAAATGCCCTAGAGGCATTTAAAGAGTTTTCCAGCTGATTGAATCGTTTAGTAAATGGAGGCTGAAATGAGTCAGCACTGGAATGAATTGTATGCCCGGACGCAAGATCTGTATGGCACAGCAGCAAATCTTTTCATTCAGCAAATTTCGGACAAAATCCGAATAGAGGGTAAAACACTGGCAATTGCTGAAGGTGAAGGACGGAATATCTTATACCTGGCTGAGCGGGCAAGACAGCAGGGTTACCCTTTTTCAGCGGAAGTCTGGGATTATTCTGATGTTGCTTTGACGCATCTGTCCAGCAAGGCTGAAGCCCAAGGGATAAAAGTTGAACTTAAACATGTTGATTTAACAGTAGCTCAATGGCCATCGGAGTTTTATCAAAATGTGATCTGTGTATTTGGTCATTTCGATATAGAAACACAAAAACAGGTTTTAGAAGGCATAAGAAAATCCTTGCTCAACGGTGGATGGTTTATTGGTGAGCTATATTCAAAGGAACAGATCGACTATAAAACTGGTGGTCCTTCAAATGTCGAATATTTATACGATCCTCGTTGCATTCTAGAAGTCTTCGGACAGGACCACATCCATCACTTTTATGTCGGGGAGCAAGAAAGGCAGGAGGGAAAATTACATTGTGGTAAATGCCATGTTATTCAATTTGCGATACAAGTGAGGAAGTAGAGCATAAGTGAATTTAATACATTTTGCTGACGATAAGGTCCTGCATTCTCATCATCAATATTTTTAGGGGGGATTACCATTACCGTAAAAATTCTCATTAAGACTAGGGAATGTATCTTTTTACTGATCTGTACCTTTTTTAATTTTCCTCTGTTCTTTAATTTAGTACCATCAATATAACTTACGCTGACGAGCTGGATTCACTGAATGAAGTATATGGAAATCAGAGATTTGATTGAGGCTGAATTGAAAAAATACAGTTCTAATCAAATGATTCCATCGGAACGTTACTTGGCATTAAAGTTTAACTGTTCAAGGGAAACAGTGCGTAAGGCTTATGAACAGCTTCGTGCCGAAGATAAAATTTACAAACGGCAAAATCTCGGCTGGTTTGTGAGTAATAAAAAAATTCAATACTATCCAAACTCAATTGAAAATTTTCGTTCTTATATGAAGGCACAGGGTTTTAATGCCAGAACAGAACTGATCTCGACCAGACAGCTGGAGCGATTTGATCACAGTGATGTTTTTAGTGAAGCAACGAGAAGACTCGGCTTTATTGAAATTATCCGTTTACGTTATGCTGATGATGTCCCGGTACTCCTTGAATACAATTATCTGCCTGTTGCGCTATTTCCAGATGTGCTGAATTATGACGTGATTACTTCGGTCCAAGATGTCATTAAAAATCACTTTGATTATGATTATACGAGTAGTCAGTTAAAAATTAAAAATACCGGTGTCTCTCATTTTGAGAGCCAATATTTAGGAATTCCTATAAGCCAAACAGCAACTTACATTGAACGTATTTCAAAATCAAACGATCTGGTGATTGAATATGACATCGAAATCTGGTCTCAGGACAAAATTGAAATGACCCTAGATATTCACGCATAAGCTTATATTTATCTCCAATCCATTCAAATCCTAAAAACTTCTGTGTTTTTAGGATTTTTTATTTTTAAAATAATTTTAATTATTAAGCATTCTATTTTTATATTTAAAAGGCTAAACTTGCCTCCAATTTAATACTGGTATGTACCACTTAATTTTGGGACAAACCTTAAATATTAAATGTATTTGAAAATACTGTGTAGATGTTTGCTTAAATGATGACTCTCCATTACCACATGATGATCTGGCTCAGGGATATTGATAATGACCACAATGACTGATGATTTAGGTCATGGTATGGGCAATGCCTGGGAAAATAAAGACTGGGCACATATTTCTGATCCAGAATTACAAAGCCTGCAGCAGCAGTATTCCTGTTTACAAGGTCATATTCAGATTTTGTGGTGTAGTCCACGGCCATTTTCATCTGCAGTATTGGTTAAAGTAGAGCAGGATCTTGTGAGCAGGGATGAAATAGTCGCGCATCAGTATTTGATTAAGCGCAGCCATTGTTCCTTTCGTCGTGCCCGCGATATTTTACAGGAGCATGCCGTTCTTCAGCATTTAGCTAGCAAAGAAATTCCTGTTGCAGCATTGATTAGCTCAAATCAAGGTCTGACCGCTTTAGAGCTAGGTGACTGGACCTATGAAGTCTATGCAAAAGCAGCCGGCTTAGATCTGTATGCAGATCAGCAATCCTGGAAACCTTTTTTCTATGCTGAACATGCTGCGAAAGCGGGGCAATTACTGGCAAGCTTACATATGGCCATGCAGGATTTTCCTGAGCGGCAAGGCCGATCAGCATCTTATTTATTGTCCAATCAGCAGCTTTTAAACAGTGAAAATATCGTTACAGCCATTCAACGGCGCATTGTAAACAGTCCAGAATTAAGCCGTTACTGTGCCGACAAAAATTTAGATCCTTACTTTTTAGATCAAATCTTACAGGTTCACCAGCGTATTCAGCCTGTATTGCAACAGGCAAGCAGAATTTGGACCCATAACGATTTACACGCTTCTAATCTATTTTGGTCAGCACCGGATGCCAAAGCGGAGATTACTGCCGTAATTGATTTTGGTTTATCTGACCGAAATTCGGCACTTTATGATCTGGCTGTGACGATTGAACGTAATTTCATTGATTGGTTGGAATTAAAGCAGAACCCACATATTCCGATTGATGAAGCCGGTTTAACCGCTTTTCTCCATGCTTATTTTTCCGAGATACATCCACAAGAAGATTTTAGTATTTTGCCAGAACTGCTGAAAATCGTGCATCTGGATTTCGCTTTTTCAGAGCTGGAGTATTTTGTGGGCATTACCCACAACCTCAACCATGCAGATGCGGCTTATTACGACTGGATTATCGGTCATGTGGACTGGTTCTTTGGCGAACAAGGCCAACAATTTACCCAGACTTTAACCCGGCTCATTCAACACGAATTGCACTCTTCTTAGTTGCTCTCTAAACCCGGCATCATCACCCACTTCACAGACATAAGGTTTCGTATGAACACTCGTCAACTCAAACAGAATGTATTAATCCGATCTTTAAATATGATCATTCTGTCGCAGCTGTGTTTAGTCCCGCTGACTTATGCTGAAGACGATGTTCAAAAGCTTGACACGATTGTCATCAAAGCCGATCAAAGCATCCCTTACTCAAGTACCAAAGTGAATGTTGAGGGTTTTGCTACGGACAGTCTGCAAAAAATACCTGCATCGGTCTCTATCGTGACTGCCGATCTCATTGCTGAACAACATGCTCGCGTGCTGAGCGATGTGGTAAAAAATGATGCAGCCATCGGTGATGGCTATGCCGCAATTGGCTATTATCCAAACTTTGTCTCGCGTGGCTTTGCACTCGATTTGGCATCTAGCTACCTCATTAATGGCAATGTGATTCGTGGTGAACAAAACGTCGCACTTGAAAATAAAGAACGTGTGGAAATTTTAAAAGGCATGTCCGCGATTCAAAGTGGGATGTCGACCCCGGGTGGGGTTGTGAATTATGTCACCAAGCGACCGAAAGATATTCAGGCACTGACATTCTCGGCCGATCAACACGGCCAGTTTTCAGTGGCAACTGATCTCGGTGGTTTTTGGGGTGATGAGCAACAATTCGGATATCGCATCAATCTGGTGAATGAACAGATGGAGTCTTATGTCGATCATGTCGATGGTGAACGCTATCTAGCGGCATTGGCCTTAGATTGGAAAACATCTGAGCAATCCAAATTAGAATTTGATCTTGAAGCACAGCGTTCCGAACAAAAATCAGTGCCAGGTTATCAATTACTGGATGGTAAAGTCCCAGAAAATGTGAAATGGGACCGATTGCTGGGTTATCAGACTTGGGGCAAACCGGTCACGATCGATAGTCTGAATAGCAGTTTAAAATATAGCTATGCATTGAATGATGACTGGAACTTGGGACTCGTTGCAGCACACAGTAAATCCAGAGTTGATGACTATTCAAGCTTTGCTTATGGTTATTATCGGGAAGGCTGTCTGGAAGAGTATTCTTGTAACACGTTTGGTAAAGCTGGCGAGTATGATATTTATGATTTTCGTAATCCGGATGACACCTTTAAAACCAATCAATTTAAAGTCAAATTGGATGGGGTGATTGATACCAATTGGGTACAACATCACCTTAACTTTGATTTGACTTACACCGATAAATCTAGAAATCGTTACAACGGTATAAACCAGTACATAAATTCAGAAGACTATGTTGGTAATATTTACCAAGATACCTACGACAGGATCCCAGAAGAAGGAAATCTAGGTCCTTATTTTAAAGCTTTAGATAGTGAACAGACTGCTTTTACGGTTTTAGATCGTATTGAGTGGAATGAGAAATGGTCTACTTTGATTGGTGGAAAATGGATCGAGCTTGATGAACAAGCACATGCTTATGATGCAGAGGGTAAGCAGGTAATAAAAGTTCGTGATACGGATTTAGGCAAATTTTTACCACAGTTTGCAGTGAGTTATAGCCCGGTAGAGTCAACAACTCTGTATGCCTCTTATGCCAAAGGTTTGTCAGATGGAAAGACAGCGCCTTGGTTTGCAGAGAATGCTGCTGAAACTCTAGCGCCGATCTATTCAGAGCAATATGAAATTGGCCTAAAACAACAGATCAAGCAGTTTTTATTGACTGCCTCGCTATTTGATTTACACCAAGACAACCAATATAGCAAGCCGATTTCAGGACTTCGCTATTTTGTTGCGGAAGGCGAACAACATAGTCAGGGTCTGGAGCTCGGACTGAATGGTGCATTAACCGATCATCTGGCCTTAACTTCATCTTTAGCCTTGACTAAAGCCCGTTTAGAAAATGTAGAAGCGGTTGAATATGGCAATCATCAGGCGCAAAACGTGCCAAAAGTTCGTTTCGCAACACATCTTCGCTATAACGTACCGAGCATTGCAGGTTTCACTGTTCTGGCAGGTGGTCAATACAGTTCCAGCAAATATGCTAACAAAGAGGGTGCTGCGAAAGTCGCAGGTTATAGTGTGGTTGATTTAGGCGCTGCTTATCAATTTAAGCTAAATACGACCGATGCATTGCTACGCTTGAATATTAATAATCTGTTCAACAAGAAATACTGGCGTGATGCAGGTGAATTTTTGGGTGACGATTATTTATTCTTGGGTTCGCCGCGTACAGCAACCTTGTCATTCAATCTGAACTTCTAAATTGGCTGCTTAATCAGGTTATATTGCTATGGAAAATATAGAAATTGCAGCGTTCATTTTAAATGTTTTAGGTGTCTGGTTGACGTCTAAACAATATAAAGCCTGCTGGGTAGTGAATATTGTCGCTGTATTTCTGTATATCATTATTTTTTATCGTGTCAATTTATTTGCAGACGCAGCATTACAAGCCGTATTTATCTTGATGCAACTCTATGGCTGGTATAGCTGGTCGAAGAAAGATCAAGACCAGGATCTGACTGTACAGATTGGCTATTTGAATAAAAAAATCTGGGTATATAGCCTGATTGTGGGTATTGTCGCTGGTCTGGTGATTGGTGCCTTATTTGCTCATTTCACCGCAGCGTCACTACCTTGGTTGGACTCCATGTTAGCCTCTTTTAGCTTGGTGGCAAGTTATTGGGCGGCAAAAAAATATATTGAAAGCTGGGGCTTGTGGTGTGTTCTAGATGTGATTTATGTCGGTATGTACACCCATAAATCATTGTATTTAACCGCCATGCTTTATTTTATTTTTATTCTTCTGGCACTCAATGGCTGGAGAATGTGGCGAAATCTTTATAGAGTGAAATTATCTTAAAATGACACTATTGCAAATAGAAATTTGAGGTGATGCTCTTTCCTTTAAAAAAAGTATTTATAGACTAAAAACTTTATTTGAATTGGCCGCAGCTTGAAGATGTTGCTGATATTTTGTGAAAGCTAGCTACCATACATTCAAAGCGAACCGAAGTTCGCTTTGAATGTATTTCACTTCTTAAAAGAACCCGGCTGGTTTGGTCGAATAGCTGACTAGCAAGTTTTTAGTCTGCTGATAATGATCCAGCATCATTCTGTGATTCTCACGCCCAATCCCTGATTTTTTATAACCACCGAAAGCCGCATGGGCAGGGTAGATGTGATAACAGTTAGTCCAGACCCGACCTGCCTGAATAGCACGGCCTGCACGGTAAGAGGTATGCGCTGAGCGTGACCAGACACCGGCACCGAGTCCATAAATCGTATCATTGGCGATCTTGATCGCATCATCGAAGTCTTTGAAGGTGGTCACAGCCAGTACAGGCCCGAAGATTTCTTCCTGGAAGGTCTTCATGTCATTGGTGCCTTTAAAGATAGTCGGCTCAATATAGAAACCTTGCCCCACTTCCTGACGTGCTTCACCACCAGTCAGGATCTGTGCGCCTTCTTCACGACCAGTGGCAATACAGCCCAGAATCTTGTCCTGCTGTTCCTGTGAGGCTTGCGCGCCAATCATGGTGTCAGTATCCAGCGGATGCCCGGTTTTAATCCGTTTCACCCGTTCAACGGCACGCGCCAGAAATTCGTCAGCAATACTTTCCTGGATCAGCGCACGCGATGGACAGGTGCAGATTTCACCCTGGTTCAGGGCAAACATGGCAAAACCTTCCAGCGCTTTGTCCAGATAATCGTCTTCCTGATCCATGATGTCAGCAAAGAACAGATTTGGTGATTTACCCCCCAGTTCCAGCGTCACCGGAATAATATTTTCGGTGGCATATTGCATGATCATCTGACCGACGGCGGTGGAACCGGTAAAGGCAATCTTGGCAATGCGTGGGTTGGTGGCTAGCGGGCGACCGACTTCAACCCCATAACCATTGACGATATTCAGGACACCCGGTGGCAAAATATCCTGAATCAGTTCAGCCAGCACCAGAATGCTGACCGGAGTCTGTTCTGCAGGTTTCAACACAATGCAGTTGCCCGCAGCCAGGGCAGGTGCCAGTTTCCAGACAGCCATCAGAATCGGAAAGTTCCACGGGATAATCTGACCCACGACGCCCAACGGCTCATGAAAATGATAAGCAATCGTATCTTCATCAATTTCGGAAATGCCGCCTTCCTGCGCACGAATACAGCCGGCAAAATAACGGAAATGGTCAATAGCCAGCGGAATATCGGCAGCCAGCGTTTCACGGATCGGTTTGCCGTTATCCCAGGTTTCTGCCACTGCCAGCAGTTCCAGATTTTGTTCCAGACGATCGGCAATTTTCAACAGAATATTGGAGCGGGTGGTCGGCGATGCTCTGTTCCATTGTTCTTTGGCTTTGTGCGCTGCATCCAGGGCCAATTCAATGTCTTCTACAGAAGAACGCGGAACCTTGGTAAAGACTTTGCCATCTACCGGAGAGATGTTGTCAAAGTATTCACCTTTGACCGGAGCGACCCATTCGCCGCCAATAAAATTCTCGTATTGTGCTTTAAAATGAACTTTTGAATCAGGTTGATTAGGATCGACGTAACGCATATGTATTTCCTTTGCTTATTTTCGTATGGCAAAACCGCTTCTACAGCTTTGGTATAAGGTACTTCTGCATCTTATTTGATTAATATAACTGGTATAAGGTTGGAAAAAGGTTGGAGCTAGCATGTTCACGATATTTTCATCCATTTTAAAAAAATAACGATTACAGCGGATGTAAATCATGAATTGTTGTGAGAATAAGGAATGATGACAAAACAAGATTTGATGGAAAAAAGGCACAATACTGATCAGCTTCGGCAAAACAGCAGTTTGTCTCCCTTACATGCAGAACAGCTGGGACAGAGTATTGCCAGCTCCTGGCAACGTTCATCCTCGGCTGAAATCCCGAAGAATCGTTTAGCAGCACCGCTGACGGATTTAAAAAAGACCACTTCTTCCTCAACTTTAGCCCAAGCCCTGCAACATTGTGCTCAGGATTTAAAACATATTGCCGAGCAATCTTCTATGGTGCTGGCGGTCGGAGATATCGGCAGCACCATCATTTGGGCAGCTTCTAGCCCACAAATGCAAAGTGCCGCAGAAAGTGTACATTTTATTGAAGGTGGGCAATGGCGCGAAGAGCTAGTCGGAACCAATGCATTGGCATTATCCTTAAAAACTCAACAATCCAGCTGTGTCTTTTCCAGTGAACATTACATGTCCTCCATTCATGATTGGGTTTGTTACGCTGCCCCGATTATTGATCCCTATTCAAAACAGGTCTTAGGTGTCATTGATCTGTCGACTACCTGGCCAAAGCATAACAGTTTAGCACTACTAGCTGCGGAGCGCTGTGCTACGATCATCCAGTCGGCTCTACTAGAATGCCAGAAGCAGCGCCTGTTTATTCGAGCTTTTTCAGTACCTCAAGTGCTGTTTAATGGCAAGATGCTGGTTCTGACTCCTCGACAGATTGAAATTCTGACCATTCTAGCCTTATGTCCGCAGGGTCTGAGTCTAGATACATTGCATCAAGCCTTATATGGCGAGCGCAAGGTCAGTATGGGTACTTTAAAAGCAGAAATGTCACAATTACGCGATTTATTAGGTGGTATGCTGGGTTCCAGACCCTATCGTTTATTGGCGCATGTAGAGGCTGATTTTTTAATGACAGAGCAATCTTTAGATGCTGGGTATATCGATTCAGCCTTGAAATTATGTACCGGCGTATTTCTGGCCAAAACAGAAAGTCCATTTCTATGCGCCTGGAGAGATTGTCTGGAATCACGCCTGAGCGATGCCATTTTCAAGGCTAATGAAACCGATGTCTTGCTGAAACATGTGGCACATTTTCCTGAAGCGATTGATGCTGTAGAACGCCTGATTGAACTGATGCCCAAAAACCATCCCGTTCATCAGACTCTGTTAAAATATAAAAATCTTTAAAGCTGATGTAACTGTCGGTACAAAGCTAAACAGTTAAAATAGGAATATTCTGGAATATTAAGTATTATCCTTGCTTACTGTGAGTTTACTTATTAATTTAGACTGAACCTGATCCTAAAATTTTTATCAGTGGCTACCCAGTTTGCCGTTTGCCTAGATGCTTGATATCAGCTACGCTCACCTTCATGTCATTTGAAGGACGCGCAGTTTATTCCTCAGGGATCAAATATAATCGTAAGATAATACGCTATGAAATTTTATTTGTGGCTAGAACGGGCTAAAAAAATAGTGGCATTTTTCTACCATGGGATTAATGTCGATATTCATAATGAAGGGGACTTCATAAAAAAGAAACACCCCCCGCTTTTATCCTCTTATGAAGGCAAAAGGATCAGCCAGGAACAGGAAAATGCATGTCTGCTCTTGGCACACTTCCTCAGGAAGTGAAACAGGGGCTGTTAAAAATGTAAGTCAGATGCTTGGAGAGAAGACTTACATTGAGGCACTACATCGCCGCTTTAAAAATATCTACCACTTGGGCATGGCTGGCTTTACGTGGATTGGTCAGCATGCAGGCATCTTTTTGTGCATTTTCCGCCATGATGGCCAAGTCAGCTTCTTTTACATTCAATTCCGTCAGCCCAGATGGAATACCAATTGAAGCCGAAAGCTGACGAATGGCGCCAATCGCTTCATAAGCTGCTTCAGTTACGGTTAAGCCTTCTGTATTCACCCCCATCAATTGGGCAATTTTGGCATAACGTTCAGGACAAGCAATCAGGTTAAATTCACAAACATGGGGGAGCAGAATTGCATTACAAACACCATGCGGCAAGTTGTAGAAGCCTCCGAGCTGATGTGCCATCGCATGCACATATCCTAAAGAGGCGTTATTAAAGGCCATTCCGGCAAGATATTGAGCATAGCTCATGGCATCCCGTGCTTCTAGATTATCCCCATTCGCCACTGCGGGACTGAGCCATTCACTGATCATGGTGATCGCCTTTTCTGCACAGGCATCAGTGATGGGATTAGCAGCCGTAGATACATAGGCCTCGACCGCATGTGTCAGAGCATCCATCCCTGTTGCCGCAGTCAGGCCGGCAGGTTTGGCCAACATCAGTTTAGGGTCATCAATCGCAATGAGTGGTGTGCAACGCCAATCTACAATCGCCATTTTCACATGGGTATCGGTATTGGTAATGATACAGAAACGTGTCATCTCCGAAGCCGTCCCTGCCGTGGTATTGATTGCAATCAGTGGTGTCATCGGAACGGTACTTTTATCAATCCCTTCATAATCACGGATATGTCCGCCACCTGCAGTGACCAGACCGATGCCTTTGGCACAGTCATGTGATGAGCCCCCACCTAACGATACAATAAAATCACAGGCATTTTCATTATAAGCTTCAACTCCATGATGCACGTTAATATCAGTTGGATTGGGTTCCGCACCTGGGAAAATATAACTGTCAACACCTGCCTCTTTCAAATAATCTGCAATATCATCTGCAACACCAAATTTAAACAGGCCAGCATCAGTTACAATCAGTGCTTTCTTGGCGCCTAAATTTTGTGCTTTTATCCCGATTTCTTTAGCACAGCCCGGACCAAAAAGTGAAACGCAGGGAATATAAAAACCGTTAGTTTGATCTGCAATATTTTTAAAAGCCATGGGGTGATTCCTTCTACCATTGATTGATTATTTTATCGGTGACCCTCACCGTAATATGAGTATTGGATGAAGCTAAAAAGAATCCTACCTACCAAATACCTACCAATTTAAATTTCTGATTCTAGCCAAAATAATGCATTTGAGGTATTTAAAAGCAGATTGGCAAGGTTTAGCAGATACTGGGTAGATTGGTTTAATAAAGGGCGTGTGAATAGCACACTAGGCTGTTTACTACTTTCTGATTTTAAATAAATACTAAAATGCTTTATTCATTTTTAAGATAAAGATAAAAAGTACGGGGCTTAGAAATACCCATAGAGCCACAAAGCTGATACTGTAGCTAAACTGGGTCCGTAATAAAACTGAACCGTACCGGGTTTGTCGGAGAGTCAATATTCTGAGAGACTATTCCGATGAAAAAACCAAACTATACCCCTGAAATCAGAGAAAGAGCGGTTCAATTACTAATTGAATCTGAAAAAGATTATCCATCGAATTGGGCTGCGATCACCGCTATTGCTCCCTGAGCAGTATACTGCGCAAGGGTTGTACTCCTGAAACACTACGTGTTTGGTATCAAAAATACTTAGATAA
>NZ_VOYD01000045.1:0-11613 GCF_013420435.1 Acinetobacter sp. YH01008 | reverse complement strand
AAAACTGTAAAGCGTATATTGCAAGAACGGACTGATCGCTATAAGTCGGAACTGACCGACTCAGGCTCTAGTTACACGTTTGGCAACAAGACATTAACAGAGTGCGAATTAGTCCTTGACTATGTTTAACTACATTTTAAGGAACAGTATCAGTCCCCCACCCAACACGGTGGCAAGCCCAGCGAAGAAGGTCACGGCAAAGGCTGTATAGACTTGTCCATCTGAAACGGAAATCATGCCAAATCGTCAGCCATTAAAAAAGTCATTATCACCATAGATGATAATGACTTTCGTTTACAGTAAAACAGTAGGTTTATGTGAAGATTTTTAGTCTTCTGGTTCTTCCGGATTTTTTGCCAGATGAATCACGGACAGTACCAGACCACCCCACAATAAAACGATAGAGATGATCATCATCACCAGTGCAGATGTATTCATAATCGCTCTCCTAGCTATGACGGTCTTTGACCAGACTAAACAGAATGGCGCCCAGAATAAAGAATGCCATGACACCTCCACCCACCATCCACAGGGTGCTGGCAGCATAGCCACCATAACCTTCTGCCATGATCGATTTAAGGGTCAGACCCAATGCCATTAATAAGGACAACGGCGTGATGACGGTCAGCATGAAGTTCCAGCTGCGACCAAGTTTCACGCTGGCGAACTGATTCACATGGCCTTCCAGCTGCTTCATTAATGGACGACGGAACCACGACAACAGAATAATGGAGATCAAACCACCACCGACAATACCGATATTATTGGCAAAGTAGTCAATAATGTCGACAAAGGTAATCGCACTATGGGTCGAGAACATCAAGGTAGAAATCACCGCTGAACCACCGGCAATAATCGTGACTGACTTGTTCTTCGACCAGCCCAGTTTGTCCTGGAATGCGGCAATCGGAACTTGCAGGATACTGACCATCGAGGTAATACCGGCAACGGTCAATGAAGCAAAGAACAGGAAGCCAAACAGGTCACCGCCTGCACCTAAACTGGAAATGATTTTCGGGAAAGCAATAAAGGCCAGACCAATACCGCCAGATACGACATCTTCAACATTTGCACCTGCGCTGAAGGCCATAAAACCAAGCGCTGCAAATACACCAATACCCGCCAGAATTTCAAAGGATGAGTTGGCCAGTGCTACCACGATCCCAGAACCGGTCAAATTGGTTTTGCGTTTCAAATAAGAGGCATAGGTCAACATAATCCCGAAGCCCACCGACAGTGAGAAGAAGATATGACCAAATGCGGCCAGCCAGACTTTATAATTACTCATGGCCTCCCAGTTCGGCGTAAAGAAAGCATTTAAGCCGTCGACTGCACCCGGTAAGCGTACCGCCTGAATCACCAGAATAGAAAATAAAATTACCAGAAGTGGCATAAAGATTTTATTCGCCAGTTCCACCCCACGGCGTACCCCACCGTAAAGAATCAGCATCACCGCAGCCCAAACAACCACCAGACCGAAAAACAGGACAGGAACAAAACCTAAACTTAAACCTTCACCATTTTGCAGATAAGTGTTAAAGAAAAAGTCTTGGGTATCTGTGCCCCACTGCTGTCCAAAGGAATAGAACATATAACTGCCGGCCCAGGACAAAACGCTGGCATAATAAATCCCGATGATCAGGGTCACCATCACCTGCCACCACCCCAAGGATTCGGCATTCATGAGTTTTTTATAGGCCATGGGTGGTGCTTTACGGAACTTGTGTCCGACCGCATAGTCTAAAAACAATAAAGGCAAACCTGCTGCAAAAATCGCAATCAGGTAAGGGATCAGGAAAGCCCCACCCCCATTTTCATAAGCCACATAAGGGAAACGCCAGATATTTCCCAAGCCAACGGCGGAACCAATGGCTGCAATAATGAATCCTGATCGTGCAGACCAATTCTCACGAGTTTCTGTCATAGAACACCTAAACTTTAAACCCCTTCAGATGCTGCTTGTTATGGTTATAGCGCAAGCAAATAAAGAAGCATTTCAATTATTTCGGGTGTTTGGATTAGAGCTGCACCTTTTGGGCGTCGAATTCTAATGTACAAACAGGTCAGCAGGTCTTACATCTTGCTTAAAGTCTGATCGAAAAGCTGACCTTGTAGATGGTTCAACAATACTGACTTTTTTAAATTTTTTCTGTAAATTCTGCTGAAAATATTCGTTATTTATAATCTATTCGAATTAAGCGTTCAATAATTCAACGAAACCCACCTGATTTTATAGGCTATATATTGACAAACTTTTTGGAATATATCTTTCTTAAGTTTGACTACAGAACCGCAGTCAAGCAAAGCTCATGCTGCGATCATCCAAATCGCCTTATATTTATAGAAGAATTCGAGTCAAAGGCTTATCGCGATGTGAGCCACTCTATAGCTGAAATGCGCGGAGCAGAGATCTGATCGCCCTGCTCCACGTGCATCTTTGACATCTGAAAATGGACTGCAATACCCCGGTCTGACCTGCAGCAAATTCATTATAGAATCTGAGCGATTGATGTCATTTACTTAAGATTTAATCACCAGCATCCGTTCTTCCTGCATATCGCGAATGGCAGATTGAATCCCTTCACGGCCTAAACCTGAATCCTTCACCCCACCATAGGGCATGTTGTCCACCCGGAAAGATGGAATGTCATTGATAATGACCCCGCCGACATGCAGATGATCCCAGGCATACAGCATCTTGTTCAAGTTCTGGGTATAAACTCCGGCCTGCAAGCCAAAACGGCTACGATTGATACAGGCAATCCCCGCTTCAAAATCTGGATAAGGTTCAATCATCGCCACCGGACCAAAGACTTCATCACGGTAAATTTCCAGACCATGATCCACGTTTTCCAATAAAGTCGGTGCGAACATCACGCCATTTAGCTCACCTCCAATCAGGATTTTCGCATCCTTTTTCAGTGCTTTTTCCAGCCATTTTTTCAGGCGTTTGGCTTCTGCTTCCTTGATCATCGGGCCGACCAAAGTTGTGCTCAGATTTGGATCGGTGGCTTTCAGATGTTTGAGTTTTGCAAGCAGTTTATCTCTGACTTCGGCATAAATATCCTGATGCACCAGAATGCGCTGTACACTGATACAGACCTGCCCGGCATGACCATAAGCACCGCCAACCAGACGGGTAATCAAGGCATCATTAATTTCGGTATCCGGCTCGATCATCACTGCGGCATTACCGCCCAGCTCCAGAACCACTTTTTTGCGGCCAGCTCGCGCTTTCATATCCCAACCCACCACATCGGAACCAGTAAAACTGAGTAATTTAAAACGGTCATCGGTGACCAGCACATCGGCCAGCTCGCGCGGACAGGGTAAAACTGAAAATGCGCCTTTCGGCAAATCGGTTTCCGCCAGAATCTCGGCAATTTTCAAGGCAGAAATCGGCGTCAGACTGGCGGGTTTCAACACGAAAGGACAACCGGCAGCAATTGCCGGTGCAATTTTGTGGGCGGTCAGATTTAAGGGAAAATTAAAAGGGCTGATTAAAGACACTGCGCCAATCGGCACCTGCTTAACCATACCCTGATACCCCGATGCTGCCGTGGTTACAGCCAAAGGCAGCATACGTCCCTGATCAATTTGAGTCACGGCATCTGCGGCAATTTGAAAGGTATTAATCAGACGCTCGACTTCGGCTTCTGCCGCTTTGCGCGGTTTACCGCCTTCTGCAATCAGAATTTCAGTCAGTTCTTCACGAATTTCATGAAAACGGCGCACACAATGCAGTAGAATTTTCTGTTTTTGAAAGGGTTCTAAAGCCGCCATCTCTGCCTCGGTGTCTAGGGCAGACTGAATGGCCTGCTCCAGACTTTTGGCATCGGCCAAAGCGACACGTGCATAGAGTGCTTGCGTATATTTATGTTTAACCTCTAGCCATTCTCCGGTCTGAACCGCCTGACCAGCCACATAGAATGAATAGTCTTTACACTGTTGTACTGCTGTAGATCGCATTTTTTAGTCCTTCAAAATCCCAGGATATACATTTTTGAAATTCTCTATATCATGCACTTGCTGATAAATATTAAGAAGATGTTTTTAAGTAACCAGACACGCTCAATTTTAATAAAGCTTTAGGGACTCACTGTCATGCAGACAAAAATACTCGCCACATTATTCTTCAGTTTTGGATTAAGCACGCTCAGTCATGCAGATTTCATCGGGGCAAAAGCTGATCTCAGCTACTGGAATTTTAACGGTTATAGCGAAAATAGCAGTATGAAACATGATCTGGATCGACAAGGTACGGCGCAGCTGTCCGTGGCTTTTGAACATCCAGTGCCACTGTTGCCAAATGCCAAAATCAAATACGTCAATCTGGACAGCAACAGCGAACAAAGCACTCCGATCAATGCCTCAGAAATCGAACTGAAGAATATTGACTATATTCTGTATTACGAATTGCTGGATACCGTGGTACATGCCGATGTAGGCGCAGGCTTAAGCAATCTGGAGGGTACGGTAAAAAACCTGAATACCGAGGCTTTCACGCAATACGATCTGGATGAATACACTCCACTGCTCTATGCAACTGCAGGGGTTAAATTGCCATTTACCGGACTGAGTGCCAAAGCAGAAGCCGTTTACAGTCATGGCAGCGATAGTAAAAAGACCGATGTACAGGCTGAGTTACAATATGATTTTATTGATAATCTGCTGGTCGATGTCGGTGCCAAAATCGGTTATCGCATGATGACGGTAGATTTTCAACAGGATCAACGTCCAGATTTACAGCTGGAATTTAAAGGCCCGTATATTGGCTTAGATGTACATTTTTGATGACAAGAATTCAGCAGCTAGTCGTGCTCAATTTCTCTGCGTTCATGTAAGTCAAAGCGTACAACAATAAGCGCAATCTGCTGCTGGTACAAAATCTGCTTGTGTATTACTTTAGACACATAGAGAGCAGGATGCTCCGAAAACCTAAAAACAACAAGAATAAGCAAGCATCAGGACGTGAGGTACGACAGGAGTTATACCTAAATCACAAGATACGGAAAAAGCCCCAACAGGATGTTGGGGCTTTTTTTCTGCTATTTCTTTTTCTGTGCATTGCTTTATTTATCATTGCTTAACAGTTCCGAGTTAAAACTCCAACATTGTAAAAATTGGCTTGTTGTTAAGCTAAAAATCCTCACATTTTTTGGGAACAGCAATCATGGTAAAAAAGGTCCTCTTTATTACATCCAATCAAGGTATTGAACATGATGAACTGACTGAGCCTTTAAATTTTTTAAAGTCCAAAGGTTTTGAAGTGATTCATGCTGCAGAAAAAAATGAAGATGTCGCCACAGTCAAAGGTGATACCAAAGCTGCTACCCAATATACGCCTGATACCAGTTTCGACCATGTCGACCTGAATGATTATGATCTGTTGGTGATTCCAGGTGGTACAGTCAACGCAGATACCTTAAGAATTAATCAGGATGCCCAGAAAATTATTCAGCACTTTGCCGACAATCACAAACCGGTTGCGGCGATCTGTCACGGGCCATGGGCCTTAATTGATGCAGATCGAATTAAAGACAAGAATCTGACCTCGTATAAAAGCATCAAGCTGGATCTGGAAAATGCCGGCGGAAAATGGGTCGATGAAGAAGTGCATCGCTGTAATACCGGTGGCTGGGTACTGATTACTTCACGGAATCCGGATGATCTTCCGGCCTTTAATGAAGCCATTTTAAAAGAACTTGAAGGCGATGCTACCTAAGTTCCTACCATAAAAAGAGAACCTCATGATTAAGGTTCTCTTTTGCTTTAAATAGTTCCGGTCAAGCTTTTTAGATAAACCATCACTTCTTTATTGCCTGCCATTTCGGCCAATTCTAAAGCAGTATTAGGACTGCGATGTGCAATATCAGCACCCTTGCTGACCAAGAGTTTGACCACTTCCAGATGATCATTTTCAGCAGCGGCCTGTAAGGCACTATAGCCTTCTTCGTCGGCAGAATTGACGTCCAGACCTTCCTGTAACGCCTGCTCGACCTGTTCAACATCACCTAAGGAAGCCCAGTACACTAATTCAGGAAGATGCAGTTCATCATCATCTTCTGGGATTGGGGAGAATGAGTTGATGTTCATCTAAGTAATCCTATTTATTCAATATCTATGATTGATTCTAACGCGCTCTACTAAATAAAAAACTATAGCTATGAATATGTATAGGAAAATACGGTAAAACTATGTATTTAATGTTTGAAGAGAGAACTACTTGGAGAAGAATCAAAATCCATTATTTATTTTTACAATTACCGCGAAATACCATTGCATTGTCCATATAAGTAAAGGATTTGATAGGTTTACTTTGGTACTCCTCAACAATAAGGGAATATACATTGCTTCCTCTTCCTAATCCTTCCCCTATTTTTAAATAGTTAATGACTTTAAAACTATTATCTTTGGAGCCTGGATCAATAATAATTGGTTTATTAACATAATCATTTTTCAAAGCCCCACTTATGATTCCTGTACTACGATTAACATTGAAAATTTGACCGAGGTAATGATTCTCTAAATTTTTCACATCATAACTATTAGATATTTCTTCTATTACACATTCATAACTATTTATTTTTTGAGCATACACAAAAGAATTTGCTAAAAATATTGCACCTAAAATTAATATTCTCATAAAAGTTATATCTCTTTTTATAAAACTGATTCTCTTTATAGAATACTATTATTCAAAAATCAAAAAAGCCCCCTTTCGGAGACTTCTTATTTAATACTTAGCTTTAAGCTTTAGACACTGCGGGTTCAATTGAACCAATCTTTTCAGACTCATTGTCATGCATGATCAAGGCAACCGCAATTGCAGTAATCAGCACCGGTAAACCTACTGCCATAAAGTTGAAGTAAGCAGGCAGGTTCATACCCAGTAAGCCACCGATCAGGATTGGGCCTACAATCGCGCCCATACGACCAATCGCAGACGACCAGCCAATACCTGTCGAACGTACTGCAAGCGGGTAGAACTGCGCAACATAGCTATATAGCAACATTTGTGAACCAATTGACGCTGCACCTGCCAAGAACACCAGGATGTATAGCAGGAAGGAGTTCGATGCAAAGCCCATTAGGCTCATCACAATCGCACCCATCATACCGAGGAACATCAGTACCGGTTTCAGGTGGAAACGATCCGCGAGAATACCACCACCGACAATACCCACAACCGCACCAACGTTCATTACCATCATGAACATCAGACTGTTGTCCATCGAGTAGCCCGCTGCCATCATCAACTTCGGTAACCAGCTGCTTAAAGCATACATAGTTAACAGACAAGTGAAGAACGCGACCCAGAACAATAAGGTATTGACCGCACGGCCACGACGGAACAAGCTCACCACGTTTGCTGCTTCAGGCACATTTTCCTGTGGCAGGGTAAGCGTTGTATTCTCGGTAACCGTTAGATTTGGTGCCAGACGACGTACGATTTGACGTGCTTCAGCCTGCTTGTTTTGCTTCACAATAAATGCCAGCGATTCAGGCAAAAATTTCCAGATCACTGGTAATAAAAATAATGGAATACCCGCGATAAAGAACATGATTTCCCAACCAAAACTTGGGGTAAACCATGAACCCAACAACGCAGCCATTACACCACCGACGGCATAACCACTAAACATGGTGGTTACCAAGGTACTGCGCATTTTTTGTGGCGCATATTCCGAAGTCAATGCCACCAGATTCGGCATGACCCCACCAATACCCAGACCGGCAAGAAAACGTAAAATACCGAATTCGGTTGGATTTGAGGCAAAGCCACCCGCAAAAGTTAAACCACTGAATAATACAATACAGATCATGATCACTTTCTTACGACCGATCTTGTCCGCGAGGGAACCGAAGATCATCGCACCAAACATCATGCCAGCCAGTGCGGTACTTGCAAGCATGCCCGCTTGCACTGCACTTAAGCCCCAGTCTTGCATCAGTAAGGGTAAAACCACACCATTGATTGCTAAATCGTAGCCATCAAATAAGATAATGAGTAAACACCAAGCAACTACATTGAAGTGGAAAGGCGTGAATTTCGCATTATCGACTACAGAATTTACATCTATTTTTTCCGTTGTCATCGTTCTCATCTCCCATGAGTACTTGTCCATAACATCTTTGTTGAAGATTGAAGGCAATCTTCAATGTCAGGCAATATACGCAAGCGGGATTTAAGGCACAATAAGACTAATTGATATTCTGCTATGACAAATGTAATGCCATTTATTTGCGTGATATATCACATTATTATTAAAAATTAAATTTTAAGCTATTAATAATAATGACTTTAATTTAAGCAGAATTTGTAGATTTTTTAGCTCAATCACTTTTTTTGAGTGGTTTTATTTCATACTAAAGATATAAAAAACCCCTTCAGACAAAGGGGTTTTTTAAACTGAATGAATCTATGAGGATCGTTTAAATTTTGGCTGCTTTTAATTGTTTCACCTGAACGCGACCGGGTTGTGGTTGACGAATCATTGAAATAGCGATGATACCAATAATACCCGGCATGGCAACCGCGATGAAATTCCATTTATGTGGTAATTCCATACCCAGCAGCATACCAATCACAATTGGACCCACAATTGCACCTGTACGCCCCACAGCAGAAGCCCAACCAATACCGGTAGAACGTACTGCAACAGGATAGTATTGAGCAACATAGCTATATAACAAGATACTGGTACCAATAGATGAAGCACCTGCCAAACTGACAAGTAAATAAATAACAGGTGTTGGAGAGTTAAAGCCTAAACCAACCAGAGACAGTACACCCACAGTTAACATACTAATAAGAACAGGTTTAAAGTCAAAACGGTCTGCCAGAATACCACCGCTAATGGTTCCGATCACGGCACCAATATTCAGTGCTAATAAGAACATTAAACTGCTGCCTAAAGAATATCCCGCAGCCATCATGAGTTTTGGCAGCCAACTTCCAAGTGCATAAAGCATGAGCAAGCACATAAAGAAAGCAATCCAGAATAAGAATGTTCCCATTGCACGATTTTCTGTAAATAACGCTTTTACTGATGCACTTTGTGTCTGATCGCCTGTGGCTAGAACCAGTTCAGTGTCTGCTCGTACGTCTGCAGTTGGCTCAACTCGTTTTATAAAATGACGTGCCTCATTCATTTTTTGTTCTTTAACCAAGAAAGTTAGAGACTCAGGTAAGAACTTCCAAAACAATGGAACAAAAAGTAAGGGAATACCTGCAATGAAGAACATAATTTCCCAACCAAAACTTGGGGTAAACCATGTACCACATAATGCAGCCATAATCCCACCTACGGCATAACCACTAAACATGGTGGTTACAAGTGTACTTTTTAAACGTTTAGGCGCATATTCAGAGGTTAACGCAACCAGGTTAGGTAATACCCCGCCTATGCCCAAGCCGGCAATAAAACGTAAAATACCAAACTC
Source organism: Acinetobacter sp. YH01008 (assembly GCF_013420435.1). Taxonomy (NCBI): domain Bacteria; kingdom Pseudomonadati; phylum Pseudomonadota; class Gammaproteobacteria; order Moraxellales; family Moraxellaceae; genus Acinetobacter; species Acinetobacter sp. YH01008. Next base: position 2,166 of record NZ_VOYD01000045.1, on the reverse strand, counting down.
TGTTGGAGTGGTGGTAAATCCACCCAAAAATGTAAAAGCACTAAATAAAGTGACACAAATTAAAATCACTTTTTTACGACCGATTTTGTCTGCAAGCATCCCAAACAGCATGGCACCAAACATCATGCCGGCTAGTGCTGTACTGGCAAGCATGCCTGCTTCAACAGCACTCATGCCCCACTCCTGCATCAGTAGAGGCAGAACGACACCGTTAATTGCTAAATCATACCCGTCAAATAGAACAATAAACAAACACCACAATACAATGCTTAAGTGAAATTTAGTGAATTTTGCCTGATCAATCACATCATTCACACTAACCGTATTTGCTGCCATTTTCGTGTTTTCTACCATTTTTACTCACCTCCTGTGAGTTATTATTCGTTGTTTTCAGCACGACACATGCCACTAACTCTTATTTATTATTTTTAATGATTCTTATCGCCATGTTCGTGCAACAACTTAGTTCAACACAGCTAATTTTCAGGCAATATGCGACTAAAGTCTTAAGCTTTGCTCAAAATTCTAAACCCATGCGTCCAGTTTTTAATGATTTCTTAACAATTCAAGCTACTTCTTCGATATAAAAATCCCTGAGTTCTCAGACTCAGGGAACGTTTTAAAATTGAGAAAAAACTGAAATTAATATAATGCTTGAGCTAATCGGATTTGAATAATTTCATTATCATCTGCCAGATTTCGATTACGACCACTTGAACCGGGAAAGTTATTGTCATTCAAGACGGTAATTAAATCAGGCCCTTCAATAATAATGTCTTCAATGGTCTGAAATGGAAAACCAAAGCGCTGACCGGTGGCAAGATCTCCCGGACGTACCGGACCATAAAGTAAATCTGGATTGGCCAGATCCATTAAATTAACCAGTTCTTCACGTGCGACAGACTCACCGGACTGATTCAATCTGACCTTGATTAATTTTTTATAGCCGCCCAGATTATTTTCACTGTCATCACGTTCAATAATCACACCTTCTTTGGCACTAAATAACTGAAAATCACCAATTGCAGAGGCTTTCGAAGCCAACTCAAAATAATAGAAATTTCCAGTATAAACTTTCTTTTCCAGATCAAATTCTGAAATGATTAGTTGTGGCGTCGTAGCATTTAATAAAGGTTTTTCAAGTAAAGGATATAAATAGCGACCATTGGGGGAAATTGCCATACCTTCAAAGCCCCCACTCCGCTGTACCAAAGGTTCAATATAACCGGTAGTCCCCTTGTTTAGCTGATTTTGTGGAGATCTGAGTTCAGTTCCAGCTTCTAATGGATGCGCTAAAGCAATCGGCGGACTTTTTAATATTCCATCTGCACTAAAATGTAATAAATAAGGGCCAAATTCATCTCCAATCCAGATATCGCCATTGGGCGCGCGCTGCATAGATTCCGGATCAAAGTCAGCACCTGTCAATAAACGCTCTTGAGTATTCTGATGGACAATTTCAAAAGGAATCAGTTTGTTCGGATCACGAAGCTGAATATAAGATAAATGTTTGACAGTTGCTGTACCGCCCGCCTTGGTTCTGAAAGCGCTAGAAAGATGATGCAAACGCAATAAATAATCAGAAGAATTATCTTGCGAGCCAAAGCCATTATCCGACATCACCAGATAAGTTCCATCCGGCTGCTTTAATGCAGCAGAAAAACCCTGTACAGGCTGGCCTGAAAATGGAGGAAAAATACCATTTGCCCCACGTACATCTCGTCCTGAATCAGGGCCTTTTGCATAGGTCTCTACATCCAGTTTGGCAAAAGACACCAAAGTTGGTTCAGTTACGCTTTCGATGGGCTGAAGGGTTTTATCATCGGATTCATTGCATGCCGTCAGAGCGAATACAGAGACCGCCAGCAAACTTAAAGAAATTTTTCTCATACATCTATTCATCTTTTTATAAAGTCGACATCTTATTTAATACAGTGTGAATGACAGGACAGTTGCGATGAGATGAAGTTTTAAGGACAGTTTTATCTTAATAATTATAAAACCCACACACAAAAAAACACCCCCAAGCCTTGGCTTGAGGGTGTTTCGAATAATGAGCTGGCGATGACTTACTCTCACATGGGTAACCCCACACTACCATCAGCGCAAAGAGGTTTCACTTCTGAGTTCGGGAAGGGATCAGGTGGTTCACTCTTGCTATTGTCG
>NZ_VOYD01000044.1:0-12296 GCF_013420435.1 Acinetobacter sp. YH01008 | reverse complement strand
CAGTAAGAGATCGAATAAGGAATTTGATAAATATCTATATAAATTAAGACATTTAGTTGAAAATGCTTTTGCGAGATTAAAACATTTCCGTGCTATTGCAACTCGATTTGATAAACTGGCACGCAATGGCTTTGTTGCATAAACATTCAAAAGCTGAGTTTTCCCCAATCCATTCAAATTTAAGTGACAACTTGGGTGTGAGGTCTACCTAATTCCGTAAATCTATTCAGAACTGCCACACGCGCATGAACTTCATTGACCTGACTTTGAAAATGTCTTGCCGTCAGCTTATCTCCTAATAATTTGATGCAATGCATCTTGGTTTCCACCAAACTGCGACGGTGATAGCCCGACCATTTTTTCCATAGGGTTCTGCCTAAATGCTTAACCGTTTGAAGTAACTCATTTCGTTCTATTGAACTGATTTTAGAATCTTTCCAGGGCTTGGCATTCTTCCTGGGTGGAATTACTGCATGTGCTTGACGATCTGAAATCACTTGTCTGCAGCACTTCGTGTCGTACGCCCCATCGGTATAGACAGAATCTATTCGCTCATTTGGTGGGATTTGATCCAGTAAATCACCTAGTACTTGTGAATCACTGACATTATTTGTCGTAAGCTGAACGGCACGTATTTGCAGTGTTTCAGCATCTATACCAATATGCAGTTTACGCCATTGCCGACGGTATTCAGGCTGATGTTTCTTACGCTTCCATTCACCTTCACCTAAAAATTTTAAACCCGTAGAGTCGACGAGTAGGTGTAACCCATCACGACTTTTCTGATAGCTTATCGCAATATCAATATGCTTTTGTCGTCTACAGAGGGTGGAGTACGAATATCACTGATATTCGGGGCTGCTCAGCCACAGAGTTTAATCAGGCTTTGAGCAAAGCCAGTGACCATACGTAAAGAAAGACGGAATAGAGATTTGATCATTAAACAGCATTGAATCGCTGTATCGGAATAAGTTTGATTTCGTCCGTGCTTGCCTTGTGGTTGTGCATACCATTGGGTCTTAGGATCAAACCAGATTGAAATATTTCCTCGCTTGATTAAAGCTTGGTTATACGAGGACCAATTGGTTGTACGGTAAGTTTTAGGTGCAGGCTTCTTCATCTGGAAATTATATTGCTAAAGAAGCCCTCAAGAATAGCTTTGTGCAACAAAGCCTGGCAGAACGAGAAATTCTGCAATTCAAGCGAACGGCAAGTTTTGAATAATAAGAGTTAGTTATAAGATTGAAAAATATAGTTTCTCAGATAGCTAGAAACTGTATTTGCTTATTTCAAAGATTAATTTAACCCTCATCCTGTTTAAGCCAATGACTTTATAATTTGAATGGTTGGCTTATTTCGATGGGTTAATTGGTATGCACATAACGAAGCATAGATGCCAGTTAAAGACCCTGAAATACTCCGAGCTTTACTCGTCACTAAATTATAGTGTCCTTTCAATAGGCTGAATAATGTTTCTATTTTGCTGGGCTTTTTTAAGTAAAATCCCTAGGTACCATGAAGGCAGATCCGCGTGATTTAAACTGGCAGAAAGTTAATCAGGAAATCCGGTTGGCGCCTTTGGGCGAAAGCCTGTCGCAACGTGATCAGTTATTGGGTAAAATTATTAAATCAATCATTCATTAAACAGGCTAAATCAACGATGTTTTAGCCTGTTTTTGATGCTATCCAGATCTTTGACATGGCGGTCGCTTCATACAGCGGACTTTTAGCTCATTCATTCAAATGTTGCAGCTGCCATAGATCACTTTAGCTGAAATCGATAAGTGCTGGCTAAACATGCTCAGGAATCCAACATTTCATTTAAACTCAACAAAATATCTATAAATCTATGCAGGAACCTGTTGTAAATTAGACACTCGAAGAAAATAAATAAAGCGTTATCTTTCTTATTCAATATTCGATGCATCAACCGGAGATTCTCAGTTGCGCGCTGCCCGCTATAAAATTTTGCTCATCATCTTATTGTTACTGGCAGTCGGTTTTGCTCTGTTCCGCTGGTGGCAGGGGCCGGTTCTACCAAGCTATACCTTGAGCACCATGCCGCTGATACAAAATGTAGTGGCCACCGGACGCGTGGCGACAGTCTCGCGTGCTCAGGTGGGCAGTGAAATTAGTGGCGTAGTGCTTGAGCGGCGGGTCACGGAAGGAGATCAGGTGAAACCTGGTGATCTCTTGGTGGTGCTGAAATCGGATGAATTACTGGCCCAAGTACGACAGGCTGAACTGGCACTGACTGAATTGGCCACCAGCAGACGACCACAGGCGACAGCAGAACTAGCCAGTGCCAAAGCACAACTGGAACAGGCCAGTCGTGAAGCAGCACGGAGACGTAATGCCGAAGCGGGTATCCTGTCGGCTGAAGAAATAGAACAGGCCTTAGAGGCAGAAAGAGTTGCCCGCAACAATTATGAAACCGTTCGTCTAAAAGCAGCGGCATTGTCTACGGGACAAGTTGAAGAAGCATCGCTTCGGGAACAGCTGGCAGTGGCGCAGGCGCAACTGGCAAAAACCAGAATTCGGGCTGCGGTCGCAGGTACAGTACTGACACGGGATGTCGAGCCAGGCGATCTGGTTCAACCAGGACAAACCTTATTTACCATTGCCTTAACGGGCAATACAGAAATCCGGGTGCCACTCGATGAACGGAATTTACCGCAACTGGCCTTAGGGCAAAATGCCACCGTGATTAGCGATGCTTATCCGGATCAGTCTTTTCCGGCCCGCATTAACTTTATTGCACCGAGCATTGATCCGCAGCGGGGCACGGTAGAGGTCAGATTAACCGTCAACCCGGTGCCAGATTTTCTGCGTCAGGACATGACCGTATCGGTCAATGTCGAGACAGATAAACGGGAGCGGGCACTGGCTATTCCGAACGATGCGCTTAGCAATATTAAAGGCAATAAGGCAGTGGTCGTGTTGGTACGTGATAGAAAAATCCAGCGCCAACCGGTGACTTTAGGTTTACGGGGTCTGGCCATGTCAGAAGTAACTTCAGGTTTGAGTGAGGGTGATCAGGTGCTGGCCAATGCCGAATCGTTACTGGAAGAGGGTGCGAGAGTCCGTCTCAAGCCACAAGATAGCTCATTGATGAGCTCGACTGACGCGACCGATAGCAAGAATGAATTACCGGTGAAATTCGATTGAAAAACTTTTTCGAGCGGCTTTGGATCGAATGGAAAATCGCGATCAGTTTTTTGTGCGAAGGTCGCGCGCAGTCCATTATGATCACGGTGGGCGTCGCCGTTGGTGTGGCGGTGATTGTGTTTATCACGGCCCTGATTCAGGGGCTACAGGCCAATATTGTCGAACGTACATTAGGTACACAGGCACATATCCGTCTGCTCTCACCCGATGAAGTCAACCGGATTGTGCCGCCGCCTGCCGGGACGGTGCAATTGTTACAGGAAGATAAACGCGCACAACGACTGCGTTCCATCAATAATTGGCAGCAGATTACCGAAACACTGGATCAGTTGCCGATATTAACTGCTGTGTCGCCTGTGGTCTCCGGGCCGGCCTTTGTACAACGCGGTGATGCGATTGAATCCGTGGCCTTGGTCGGAATGGATCTGGAGCGTTATCAGCAGATCATTCCATTGAAAGAATATTTAACCAGTGGTCAGTTACGTGTTGGCGCGGATGATGTACTGATCGGCAGTCAGTTGGCCAAAGATCTGGGGGTTCAGGTCGGTAGCAAATTGCGACTAGATACCGGTCAGCAAAACAGTGCCTTGGTAAATATTGCCGGCATATTTGAACTGGGCGTGCGTGAACTGGATGCGCGTTATGTTTATCTGGACTTGAAACAGGCACAGTCTTTACTCGGCCTGCCCGGTGGTGTAACTGTCATTGATCTGACCATTAACGATATTTTTGAGGCTGATGACATTGCGGCCCAAGTGGGGCGCCTGGCCTCATTAAAGGCTGAAAGCTGGATTTCAACCAATGCACAGCTGATGAATGCGATTACTGCACAGAGCCTGTCTACCAATATGATTATTGTTTTTGTCGCCATTTCAGTGGCTTTTGGCATTGCCAGTGTCATGTCCGTCAGCGTGGTACAGCGCACCCGGGAAATTGGTATTTTGCGTGCGACAGGCGCCACCCAGTCACAAATTTTAAGAATTTTCCTGTTTCAGGGGGCCATATTTGGTCTGCTGGGTTCGGTCGTTGGCAGTGCAGCCAGTTATGGTCTGGTCTGGGTATTTAATAATTTTGGCCCCGGATTATTTTATATCCCGATTTCGATCGAGCTGGTACTTCTGGCTTTATTGTTGGCGACATTAACAGGGGTATTGGCCGCTGCAGTACCATCACGCCGGGCAGCGGCACTCGATCCGGTGGAGGCGATTCGTCATGTCTGAACCATCTCAAGAAGTCCTGCGTTTAGAAGCGCTGCGTAAATCTTATAATATTGGTCAGCCCAATGAAATTGAGGTCTTGCATGGTATTGATCTGTGTATTGAACGCCAGGATTTTGCTGCTCTGATTGGGCCTTCTGGCTCCGGAAAAAGTACGCTATTGAATATTCTGGGATTGCTGGATCAGCCGAGTAGTGGCGAGCTGTATTTGCTGGGACAGCCGACCAGTGCCATGGATGATCGTGGCCGGACTGCGTTACGTGGCAATAGTATTGGATTTGTATTTCAGTTCCATCACCTGATTCAGGCATTTACTGCACTGGATAATATTTTAATGCCCTTGATGATGACGCGAGGCAAACCCGGACAGCAAGGCTTACAACGGGCACGGGATTTGCTGGCTGCAGTGGGGCTGGAAAAGTTTGCTGATCGTAAACCGAACGAGCTTTCCGGTGGGCAGCAACAGCGGATTGCGATTGCGCGGGCTTTGATTACAGAGCCAGCCTTACTTCTGGCCGATGAGCCTACCGGTAATCTGGATACGCAGACCGCCGCCGACATGTTTGAGCTGTTTCGTAAAGTGCATCGTGAACGCGACTGCGCCGTTCTGCTGGTGACGCATGACCCGCGCCTATCCGCCACCTGTGATCGAACCATTAATCTGGTCGATGGCCGGATTGAACGTGATTCCCATACGGTTCATCCAATTGAAACTTAGACAATATTTCAAATATTAGATTGATCCGATCCAGATTATTTCTTTATTAGTCACAGCTGACTAGAACTGAAACCAGAGAGATTAGTATGCATTGGATTTGACCCTATAATCATCTTCCATCAAATAAGTTAAACAGACTAGAACTTGAATAATATTTAATTAAATATAATATTAAAATATATAATGATGAAAGTGAAATATGATGCATGACTTCCTGAGCGCTTTTCTCGGTGGTTTACTTCTTGGTGTTTCAGTGGTCGGCTATCTGTATATTCATGGCCAGATCGCGGGCATTAGTGGTCTGATTGGACAGGTACTTAATCCTCAAAGCATTTTCAAGACGCCAGCTCTGTGGTTTTTATTGGGTCTCATCATCATTCCATTTGTTTATGGACTATGCATACAACCTGAAATCGAACTGAATACCAGTCCCTGGATGATGGTGATTGCGGGTTTACTGGTCGGTTTTGGCACCCGTTTAGGCTCGGGATGTACCAGTGGCCATGGAATTTGTGGCATCAGCCGTTTATCTAAACGTTCAATCTTGGCTACAGCCATATTTATGTGGGCTGGTTTTATGACAGTTTATGGGATTCGTCACCTGATTGGAGTGCGCTAAAATGAAAAATCTGCTGGCATTTTTATGGGGTGGTTTGTTTTCAGTCGGCTTGATGATTTCCGGTATGGCCAATCCTGAAAAGGTTCTGGATTTTCTGGATGTTTTTGGCGACTGGGATCCGAGTCTGGCCTTTGTGATGCTGGGCGCGATTATGGTCGCCTTTATTCCTTTTCAGAAAGCCACGCGAAATCCGGTAGCTAAAACTGTATTTCATGAACCGATCCAGTTACCGACTAATCAGAAAATTGATTCTAAACTGATGAGCGGCAGTCTTTTATTTGGTATCGGCTGGGGAATTGCCGGTATCTGTCCAGCGCCCAGTCTGACACTCATTGGTTTAGGCCACTATCAGGCTACTTATTTTATTATGGCCATGCTGGCAGGGGTTTATCTACATCGTCAATGGTCAGGAGCATCATCATGAGTCATAGCGCCGTAATTCAAGATTTTTTTCATGAAGATAGCCATACTTTTAGCTATGTGGTGGGTGATCCGGCCACTGGAAAATGTGCGGTGATTGATAGTGTGCTGGATTATGATGCCGCTTCTGCCAGTACATCGACCAGACATGCGGATCGAATTATTGCCTATATACGACAGCAGAACTTTGAGGTTGAGTGGATTCTGGAAACCCATGTGCATGCAGATCATTTGACCGCAGCACAATATCTGCATTCACAGTTGGGCGGCAAGATTGCCATGAGCCAGCATATTTCTATTGTGCAGGAAGTCTTTGGCGCGATCTATCATCTGGATATGAAACAGTTCAATCTGGCACAGCCTTTTGACTATCTGTTTGCGGATCATGAAAAATTCAATATTGGTTCACTACCGGCCTATAACATTCCGACGCCGGGACATACACCGGCCTGTCTGAGTTATGTGGTCGGGAATGCAGTCTTTGTCGGTGATACCTTGTTTATGCCAGATTATGGCACTGCACGTTGTGATTTTCCCAAAGGCAGTGCGGCAACGCTATTCGATTCGGTACAAAAACTGTATCAATTGCCGGATGATACCCGGGTATTTCTGTGCCATGACTATTTACCGGAAAGCCGTGATCACTTTGTCTGTGAAACCGATATTCAGACCCAGAAGCAGCATAATATCCATATTCACAGGGGGATGGCCAAAGCTGAATTTATTGAAATGCGCCAGCAACGCGATGCCCAATTAGGTATGCCAAAACTGATTTTACCGGCGATTCAAATCAATATACGTGCCGGTCAATTTCCTGAAGCAGAGGCCAATGGTATTTCCTATTTAAAACTGCCGCTGAATTATTTTCATGCCTGAATGCCTCAATTCTTAAAACCTGGTGATGAAAAGAGGATGTACACGACTGCATACATCCTCCAAGTTTTTAGTGCTTCATTTTAAAGGTCATATCTTTGGGATTGTTCTAATCGGCTAAGCAACACCCTCGTGTCATCCCGCTCATCCGCTTGCTCTCAAATGCGATTAATCATGCTTTATTGATCCAGACTACTTCTGAGCATCCAGGCAGTTTTTTCATGTACATCTAGTCGCTGGGTCAAAATATCCGCTGTTGGTTGATCATTGGCGTCTTCAATCACTGCAAAAATACTTCTGGCGGTACGTGCTACGGTCTCATGGGCATCGACCAGTAGGCGCAGCATTTCTTCAGCTTTTGGCACCCCTTCAACCTCTTTAATAGAGGTCAGTTTTACAAACTGTTTATAGGTGCCAGGTGCTGCAAAACCCAAGGCCCGGATACGTTCAGCAATCACATCCAGCGCATTCCACTGCTCGGTGTATTGGGTCATAAACATATTATGCAGGCTATTGAACTGGGGGCCGGTGACATTCCAGTGGAAATTATGGGTCATCAAATACAGGGTATAGCTGTCTGCCAATAGTCGGGATAAACCATCGACAATCTTGGCACGATCATCATGCGAAATTCCGATATCAATTTTCATTGCTTTAGATTCTTTTTTAGAAGAGGCCATGCTCTTACTCCTTAAAATTTAACAACATGCTGTGTATTAAAATAAAGCCAGATGTATTCGAAGTCCGAGTCAAACGAGGGTTCGATCTTGATGATGACTCCCGAATTGAAACTTAATTTGCATCATCAATATGAACAAGCTGAAAGATTTAAGTGTTTATAAGTTATAGATATTAGATCAATAGACAGGCAGGAAGTTTAGTCATTATGTATAGCCTGCAGAGAGGATTGTAACTTTTCAATTTAATAAACTTATTTCTCTTTATCAACCTAGCGATAATTATCCCAACAGATTTAGAACGTTGAAAAAAGCCTTAGCTATTTCAGAATGGAAATATTGCACTGATTCATGATGACGGATTTGTACGCACTATCACATCTTGCCTGAAGAACTTTTATTGCAACATAGCATGACTAAAATTTTATATCTCTTTTAAATGAATGAGATGGCTGTGTGCAAAGATCATAAAAAAAGAGGGGGTTATAAAAAAATAACACAACGCTGCCTTAATTAAACAAGGCACAACAAAGAATAATAAACCTCTTTCCTAAATGCAGTTATGTTAGGACACAGGCGCAGTCAATAACAATATCCCAGAAAGCAAAATCCTTCGAGACAGAACACTGAGATGAAGTGCTGACTTGAGACAGCATGGGCTGTAGCAACTGGGTTTGCGGGAATCATGTTATTGGCCAACCCATGCGAGACATAAAGCTCAAGCGACTTTGAGATAGACCAAAAATATCTGAACTAAACTCAAGCTCAGCAAGGAATACATCATGAAAATTAAGGCCAATAGCCCCGCGACTGGTAAAGACGGTTTAGACAAACAAAATACCAATAAAAAAAAGTGAGCAGCTCGACGCATATCGCAGTGATGCGACCGAGCAGGCACTCACCACCAATCAAGGGGTTAAAATTTCCGATAACCAGAACAGTCTCAAGGCAGGCGTTCGCGGGGCGACCTTGATCGAAGATTTTATTCTTCGGGAAAAAATTACCCATTTTGACCATGAGCGAATTCCAGAGCGTATTGTGCATGCCCGCGGTGTCGGCGCACATGGTTATTTTGAGGCTTATCCGGGGAATGAAAAACTGACCAAGGCAGGCTTCTTGACCAATACCAGTGTGCAAACGCCAGTATTTGTGCGTTTTTCTACGGTACAGGGGCCGCGTGGTTCGGCAGATACTGTACGCGATATTCGTGGTTTCGCGACCAAGTTTTATACTGAAGAAGGTAATTTTGACCTGGTGGCGAATGATGCGCCGGTATTCTTTATTCAGGACGGGATCAAGTTCCCGGATTTTGTACATGCGGTGAAGCCTGAGCCACAAACTGAAATTCCAACCGGTGCATCAGCACATGATACGTTCTGGGATTTTGTTTCTTTAGTGCCTGAATCAGCGCATGCGGTGATGTGGGCCATGTCAGATCGGGGTATTCCGCGTAATTTAAGAGCCATTCAAGGCTTTGGGGTGCATAGCTTCCGGTTGATCAATGCCGAAAATAAAGCGGTTTTTGTGAAATTTCACTGGACGCCAAAACAGGGTCTCGCCCAACTGGTCTGGGATGAAGCACAAAAACTGGCGGGTAAAGACCCGGATTTCCATCGTCGTGACTTATACGAAGCGATTGCATCCGGGAATTATCCAGAATGGGAGCTCGGTGTATAGGTCGTTCCAGAAGAAGATGAAATGAAATATGACTTCGATTTGCTGGATCCAACCAAAATTATTCCGGAAGAACTGGTGCCGGTGACGCCGATTGGCAGAATGGTGCTGAACCGTAATGTCGATTATTTCTTTGGTGAAACCGAGCAGGTAGCATTCTGTCCGGGACATATTGTGCCGGGACTAGATTTTACCAATGATCCCTTATTACAAGCACGTCTGTTCTCCTATACCGATACCCAGCTCAGCCGTTTAGGTGGTCCAAACTTCCACCAGATTCCAATCAACAAGCCGGTTTGTCCGTTCCACAATAATCAGCGTGATGGGTTACATCAGCGTATTGTACATACCGGTCAAGCCAGTTATGAACCAAACTCGATTGATGATCACTGGCCGGCTGAAGCTCCGCCAGCAGCACAAGATGGTGGTTTTGAAAGCTATCAGGAACGTATTGATGGTCACAAGATCCGTCAGCGCAGTGAATCTTTTAGTGATCATTTCAGTCAACCTCGTCTTTTCTATCGCAGCCAGGCACCCCATGAGCAAAAACATATTGTCGATGCCTATGTCTTCGAACTGAGCAAGGTAGAACGCAAATATATTCGTGAGCGTGAAGTACTGGAAGTGCTGTGTAACATCGACTTGGACTTGGCACAACAAGTCGCGGATCAATTGGGCATTGAAATTCCGGCAGAGAAAAAAGCGGCAACATTGCCAGAGGTAAAGGTTTCACCGCGTTTATCTTTCGAGGCCTTTAAACCCGAAGATATTAAGGCACGGAAAATCGCGCTACTGGTACACGATAAAGCCAATGAGGCCAGTATCAAAGCCGTTCAAGCCTGGGCAGAATCAGAGGGTGCTGTGGTCGATGTACTGACCCCGAAACCGGGTCCGGTACTGGGTCAGCAAGGCGAGGTAATTCCTTCTGACGGTATGCAAAAAGCCGAGCCATCGATTGCCTATGATGCCGTGGTGATTGCTGACGGTGACAATTACGATGTGGTGATGAAAGATGGTGTGGCGACTCATTATCTGCTGGAAGCGTATAAGCACCTGAAACCGATTATTTTCCTGGGTGATAAAGGCAAACTGATTGAAGATCTGCGCCTGATCAGGGATGAAGGGACTTTGGCGCATGAACAGTTTGACGCGGTACAAGACAGCTTCAAGACTTTGATCATGAACCATCGTGTCTGGGCGCGTGAATTGGTTGCAGAAAGCATTCCTGCCTAAACCACTAGAGGATAGGAGCCTTGGCGGCTTCTATCCTTCTGGTTTCAAAATGGATAAATAATATGGTAAGACCGGATGCCAAAAAGTTATTGGCACAGGTACAGCAAGCCAAATGGAATCGAGAACAGGACATCTATCTGATTGAGCATAACCATTTGCCTTTAGCTGAACTGATGCAGCAACTTTGTTTCAATGAAGAAGAAATCATGGCACGCCGTAAGTTATTAGGCCTGACCACACGGTTAAAACAAATGCGAAAACTTTCCCATTAACTGACTTTAAAACATAACAACAGTGCCGTATTTTATGAGGAAGAACCTGCATGAACCTCGGTTCAATATTACAAAGATTTGAAAATTCTCCGCTGGAGCTAGAAGAAAAAATTCCTAAGACCCTGATGGAACTGGTATCGATTTCCGATCAGATTCCTTATCCCGCTTCTGGAAACACCTTAAAACGCTGGCGGATGCTTAGTCAGGTTTCCGCAAGCAATCTGAGTCTGGGCAAACTGTTTGAATCACATCTGGATGCCTTGGCCATTTTGCATGAACTGAATATTCCGCTAGAGCAAAAAGGTCTATGGGCAGTCTGGGCGGCAGAAGGCGGGCCAAGCCCTTTAATATTAGACGCTGGAAAACTTACAGGAATAAAGCCTTGGTGTTCTGCCTCGGTCTGGGTGCAATATGGTCTGCTGACTTATCGTGATGAGCAGCAACGATCACAGTTGCTGATTCTTGATCTGCAACAAGCAGGTATTCAGCATCATACGGACATTTGGCAGGCGGTGGGCATGCAGCATACCTTGACTGCCCGGCTTGAACTGAATCAGGTTAATGCTGAAAAAGTTGCAGCGCCGAATGCTTATCTGGATCGGGCGGGCTTCTGGCATGGCGCTGCCGGCGTGGCTGCCTGCTGGTACGGCGCAACCGTGCGTTTGGCTGAATATTTAAAACAGGCTGTCTTGTTAAAACCGCATGCCTATAAGGCTATGTATCTCGGTGAAATCAGTCGGAAGCTTTTAGCGACACAGGCTTTGTTTTATCAAGTCGGAGATTTAATTGATCAGCAGCCTAAATTTCCCCATCAATTACAGATTCAGGCCTTGCGTGCTCAGGTTGAAGCGACCGCTTTAAACGTGCTGACTCAGGTGGGTAAGGCCCTTGGCGCTGCACCGTATTGCGAGCAGCCACATTTTGCCCGACTTGCAGCCGATCTGCCGGTGTTTATTCGTCAGAGCCATGCCGCCTTTGATCTGGAACGGATTGGTGAATTGAGTGTGCAGGAGGAAGAGTTATGGACATTATAAGACACGAGATTGTCGAAGACCGTGTCATCCATGGCGAAGGTACACGGCTTGAAGAATGGCGCTCTTGCCAGATTTTGCAACAGATGCCGGAATTCGATATTCCCAGCATTATTCCATCAGATGCCCGAGTCTGCATTATTGCCCCGCATCCGGATGATGAAATTTTGGGTTGTGGCGGTCTGATTCAGCGTCTGGACACATTGGGATATCAGATTGTACTTTTTGCCGTTACCAATGGTACCGCCAGCCATCCAGACTCGATTTTGAACCGTACCGGGTTTGTCGGAGAGTCAATATTCTGAGAGACTATCCCGATGACAAAATTAAAATATACCCCTGAAATCAGAGAAAGAGCGGTTCAATTATTGATTGAATCTGAAAAAGATTATCC
>NZ_VOYD01000043.1:0-12511 GCF_013420435.1 Acinetobacter sp. YH01008 | reverse complement strand
GAAATTCATGCACGTGTAGCAGTCCTCAACAGATTTACGGAATTAGGTCGACCACTTACCCAAGTTACGCCTTAAATTTGGCTCAATTAGGGGCGCTTTGCATTTCAAATCTTTGTGCAACAAAGCCCTGCCGAATTTATGCTTTTTAAACAGAGCCAGTTCATGCTCGTATTTTTGAGTGAGAATAGAGAGATGTTGGTTGCATGCTTCCAGATGTTGAACTTTGCCATCTAATTGTTGATTGGTGACTTCCAGATGTTGAACTTTGGCATCTAATTGCTGATTTGATTGTGCCAAAGACTGATGCTGCATCGCCAATTGCCGGGTAAATTCCAGCAGTTGCTCATGGGTCAGTTGGTTTAAATCAGGCAGCGTTTTCATGACCGCAGTATGCCTGAGGTCATGAAGAGAATGAAATAGAACGTTTGGAGAATAGCAGAATGTACGAGCCTGGTTTAGAGCATCGTCACCACCTGCTGTCGTCCAATTCTCTGCCAGGGTAAACCCTGGATCAGTGCCTGCAACTGCTCTGGGCTGAGGGCTACGGTTTCACCCTGGTGAATCTGAGCCCAGTGAAATTTACCCTGTTCCAGCCGCCGGGCACACAGCCAGATGCCCAATCCATCATGCACCAGCACTTTCATGCGATGGCCACGCTTATTACAGAACAGGTAGGCGCAATGCAGTTTGATCGAGCCAAAGGCTCTCAGCACCTGAGCCATGGCAGTATCCATACCCGCACGCATGTCCATCGGCTGGGTAGAGAGCCAGATTTCATCGATATGGATCATGTTGCAAGTGCCTTGAGTAATTCTGCTAAAGCAGATATTTCTGATACTTGCCATTTCAAGCCAATTTCTGCTTTTGAGTGGGGTAAAGTAATTTGAACCGTTAACATGTCAGTAGGAGTAGGATCTAATGGTGCAGAGCAAGATAAGGCAATAAATGCAGGTTTATTCGGTAGTGGTGAGCGATCATTCCCTGGCTTACCATCAATTAAGCGAATCCATTTGGATACAAGATTTGTATTCAATCCATGTTGCAAAGCGACCGAAGCAATTGAAACGTTCGGTGCTTTAAGGCAAAGGATTTCTTTCTTTGCTTCGAGAGGTTCATGTTCATCAGGGTTGTTACGTCGTAAAGGCTGTACGGCCTTATTTGTCTCGGAGAGTGGTGGCAGTCCAAACAACAAACCCCATGACCATAACTTATGGGGCTTGTTGGCTATTTTGCTGCGTATTGTGTGGCTTTTTGTGATTAAGCCTTACATCGCTTCACGTTGTGCTTCATCTTCCAAATAGTTTTCTAAAGAATCATCTAGCGCATATAACCATGGCGTGTGATGTGGCTTAGCCATTTTTCCAGTCATTACTGAGCGATAGACTTTATCTCTAAAGCCCATAATGTTTTCTTTTTTATGCTTTTTCCATTGCATGAAAATATCATGCACTGCATCAATATTGAATGATGGATAGTCCGTCTGCGCAATCAGGCGTTTGATGTAGTCACCTTGGAAGCGGGCAGATTGTTCATCGTTCAATAGGCGCTGCTCTTTTTGATGTAAGGTCTGCGTATGGCTCTGCATTTCTGCCGTGCTTGGTAAAGCAATTTTGCCCAAAATCACATCACGGACAAACCATGCTTGCGCATCGAACATATTGAAGGTGTACCATTGATCTTGCATGCCCAAGTAGAACAAGCGAGGATTCTTTTCCCACACCACACCCTGATATAAACCCTGCGGATAAAGGCAGTTATGTGTTCTGAGGCGTAGGTTATCTTCAATAAATGGGAAGTGGTGCAAATAGCCTGTGCATAAAATAATGGCATCAATTTTGGCAGATGTTCCATCACTAAAATAAGCAGTATTTTCATCTACACGCAGTAATTGTGGCTTTTCAGACCAGTTTTTAGGCCATTTAAAGCCCATGGCTTTACTACGATAGCAACTGTAAATTTGCTTAGCACCGTATTTATAACATTGCGAACCAATGTCTTCGGCAGAGTAGCTGCTGCCAACCAATAACACAGACTTGCCTTTAAATTCCAGCGCATCACGGAAGTCGTGTGCGTGTAAAATGCGACCATGGAATTGATCAAAGCCTTCATAAACAGGAACGCGTGGGGTAGAGAAGTGTCCAGATGCAACGACAACATAATCAAATTGTTCTGAATAATGCTGTTGTTGTGCATAATCTTCGACATCTACCGTGAATTTTTGCGTTGTTTCATCATAGGCAATATGCTGAACGGCACTATTGAAACGAACTAAATCTTTGACCTGTGCTTTTTCTGCACGGCCTTTGATGTAATCCCACAGTACTGCACGTGGTGGATATGAAGCGATTGGTTTTTTGAAATGTTCATCAAAAGTATAATCGGCAAATTCTAGCGCTTCTTTGGGGCCATTTGACCATAAATAGCGGTACATACTGCCGTGGACAGGTTCCCCATGTTCATCTATACCAGTGCGCCAAGTATAGTTCCATAGCCCGCCCCAATCATTTTGTTTTTCGAAACATACAATTTCAGGAACTTGTAGACCTTTGGCCTTTGCTGACTGAAACGCTCTTAATTGGGCCATGCCACTTGGGCCAGCACCAATAATTGCAATTCGATCCATTGCTATCTCCATTAGTTTTGAGTTCTTAATTACCTCTCCAATTTTGAGTGTCACAATTTAGGATTTGAAATATAAGCATTATAAAGATAAGCAAATACAATCCTAAATTGAGCGATTAAAAATCTGTTCAAAATAGGATGTGAATTAAAAAAAAGAAAAAATAATAAAATGTGCTAAAGACAGTAAAAATTACCTAAGCAATTCATCTTTATAAAAAATACATTTTTTAAGAAAGCTGATCTTATCATAATTTCTGATTAATTGTGGCTTTGCTTAGTTATAAAAGTGAATTTAAAGTCATTCCATTAATATTTAAAATTTTATCATTTGGTATATGTTCTTGATTCTTATTAGGTTTTTCCTATAGATTCTAAAGAGAATTTTTTTAGATTTTTTCTTAAAATTTGTTTGAATTGAAGTGGTGGTGTTTCAAAAAGTATGCTGGGATTAAATGCAGCCATTATTGATGTGGAAGAAGGTTAAATCGAAAGCCTTAAAGTGGTTTTCTAACTTTTTCGAAAAATTACAGCTTCTCCTAAATCCACGCCTGAGCCGATGCCTGATTCTGCAATTATTACCTTCAATACCTACAGTAAAGAACTTACCAATCGATTGCTTATAATTTTAAAAGCAGTGACAAAACTGTCCCATAAATTACTCGAAATTCGCCTCCGACAAACCCGGTACGGTTCACCTAACTTTTTCAACTAACTACAAATGTGTCGCACTTGGGATTTGAATCTGCGTCGATAAAAATCATCTGCTGCCACAGAGAATCTATAAATAATAGTGCGCAAGTCCCAATAGATTAAAAAATGCTCAATTTTGGAATTTCCCCAAAGTTATCAGCTCTTCCAGGGCGAAAACTATCCCCAATTGCTGTGGATAAAATTTAGGCTATTTTGTACGCTTTATAGATCACCCGGATACCGCCACTTTTACCATTATTGCCTTGAGCACAAGGTGCTTTACGAATTCCACCACCATTTTTTGATTCAATCGCCCTGATCAGGCTATACCAAGAGATCTTGCTGGAGCTGACGATACCTTTCATCACTCACAAGCTCTTTGATTTGCTTGGTAAAAATACTGTTTTCAATAAATAAAATAGGTTTAAGTACGTCAATGGCGTATAAGAATTTTAGCAGTTTTAGAACAAAAAAAACGAGAGCTGTGAACTCTCGTTTCGCATAAGCAGAGGCTTACAAATATAAATATGAGCTATAAAAAAACCCGCATAATAGCGAGCAGGTTCTGATATTTGATCCAGACTATGGATTTTATAGAAATTATATTTCTAGATGATTTTGAATATTTTTCCACTTAAAGTACTTTGAAAAAGCATTTCAAAACTAGGTCGAATATCTTCACCATCGACGGTGATATGTTTTATATTCGAATGAGATTGGGTGGTGGCAAAATCATGATCCACAGTAGCTTGAATAGCGTATTTAACGCCAAACTGGTCTTTGATGCTGAGAGTCTGTTTAAACATATATATCCCCTTAAAAAAAATTGCAGTGGAAAGTCCACATAAACCATTGATGTTTATTATTTTTATTGATACACAACTTTATCATTTAATTTAAATAGCTGATTTAGAGAAGTGTAAAATGTACGACCATCCAAATTTAAATCAACCTCGATTCCAGATTCCAGTAGAACTCTTTTACCGACTTCAATTTGTTTTAAACCTTGACGTGTATTTTGCATTTTATGTAGAGGAATTAATGAAACAATAATTTCAGTACCATTTTTAGATTTTGCAATTAAATCATTTATTTTTAACAACTTATATCCTATTTTTTAGAAATTTTTTCAATTTTGAAAACATTTTAAAGTATAAAAAAAGCACTAATGAGTGCTTTTTATTACTGCTTATTATTACTTAGATAGCAACAATATTTACAGCATTCGGTCCTTTTTGACCTTGAGCTACACTGAATTCAACTTGCTGGCCTTCAAATAAGGTCTTGAAACCTGAATTCGCGATTTCGCTGAAATGAGCAAAAACGTCTGGACCTGATTCTTGTTGAATGAAACCAAAACCTTTAGTTTCGTTAAACCACTTAACAGTACCTTTAACAACATTTGAGTTTGACATAATATATCCTACTAATTTTTAATAATTTTTTAGTCATTTTATTGACTGATTAATAACTTTGAAATAATAAAGAAGCGACTTAAAATCTGAAAAAACGAAGGATTATGACTAAAACTGCGATACTTAAAGAAGATTTACCGGAACAAGACTTTTTTCTAGTTAACTTAACTATACACTAAAAATAGTAAAAATCAAGTTTTCTTATATATATATTTATTAAACTAATAAAATAAGATTAAATTAATTAAAAAATTCAGTAAAATCATATTTTTATTGTAAATGTAACAATATAAGGTAATATGTAGAGTTGAGTTAGATTGATAAATAATGAATGCGATTATATAGTTCTGTAATAACAATATTGATGTTTTTAATTTCGGGAATGATGATTTTTTCCCATATGCAAGTCATAGATAAACCGCCAAATTTTATAGCTTTAAATACTGATAATTAGCAGTATGTGATAAAAAACCGCCTGTTAGGTTAATGCCAGTCAGTTAAGGAAATTTAGATTAAAAATAAATCTAAATTTCCTTATTTTTAAATTTTAATTGATCTAATTTTATGTGTTATTGAACATAATTTTAGTTCTGAAATTCTTAACTGATCAGCATTAGCCTGTTAGGTAGTTTTTTACTTTTGAAGAAATAATAAATATCGTTTATTTAACATAAACCCTCATATACAAAATTCGGGTGTCAGCCCCAAATAGAAATGTCCGGTTGCTCCAAAGTAAAAATTTCCGCTTTTAGAATACGCACTTTTGTGAGTGTCGAAGCGGACGGTTTGAATTACAGCAGATTGATGGATTCCTCGCTCCAAGCGCCTAAAATGAGCCAATGTCTGGCTGCCCTGCTTGATCGAGCAATTGAATCGTCAATTTATTCAGTCCTTAAGGATTGTAGAGGGTGGTTCAATGAGCTGGGTACCATTCTTGTGAGCAAATGCCTCATCCATTTTCTGCGCAACAGCACTGGGTTCACCATGTTTCGCAATATATTCAGCCCTTCTTTGCATAAACTCCGCTTCTCTTTGTTGAGCTCGCTGTATTGATTCATCAGGCTGTTGCCGTGGTTGTGTCGTCTTATAATTATAGAAGCCGACACCACAAACCAGGACAATCAAAAAAGCGATTTGTTTTTTAACAACTTTATTCACTTGCTCTCATCTCTATCAAATACCATCGCTTTTCCAGGCAGCAAAATTTCACCCTATTTAAAAAAATGGCTCAGTTATTTTATTCATCAATCTATTGATATTGTTAAATATTTATAAAGAGCCATTTCATCATCTTAAAATACGACTACCTTCAATCCACACCCAAAGCTTTAAATACCGCATCCACAGGATCCGCATAGAAGTTGGTCTGGAAGTTGATAAACAGTTCCACAGGAATCATTGGGATATCTGCCGCACTACTCATTGGCAAAGCAACCTTCTTGGCACCCGCATCAAAAGCCACCTGAAGACACTCAGCAATACTTTCCACCGGTGTCACAGAACCACCCAAGCTCATATCACCCAGTACCACCATCTGACTTTGTACCGATCGTCCTAACAGGCCAGAAGCAAAAGCCACTAAACTTGGCAGAGCAAGATGGCTGAGCGGGCCGGTATTCTGTAATTCCACCACATGTAAGTGGAAGTCATGTTCCAGCACCTTACTGCCACCCGAGATCCGGGATGCATTGGCCTTGAAGTAGTCAAATGCAATTTTGTCCTGCTCCTTGGCACTACTTGAATTCCATAAGCCTGATGTCGCCAGCTTTCCTGAACCTTTGGTGACTTGAAGTTCTAAGCGGTATAACCTCGGCATGCCTTTATTACTGAGCCCGATGGTATATAAGAAACCTGGCTTGGCTGGACCTTCGGGAATCAGTCCACCACCACCCTGCTCTTTTACCGATACAAAATGTTCTTCTAAGGTATCATTATCGATATAGCTGAAATGAACATCATAGAATTCCATGCCACCAATTTTCTTCAGCGGCTCTTTGATACGACGGCGCACCTGCAACGCATATTCCAGACACTGGCGTACATCTTCTTTATTAAACTGACCGTGTGGGTAGAGTAGCTTCATCAATCCGGAAACCGTCTTGCGAACGGCGATCACATCACGCTGATTCAGGTTGTTACCGAGTTTGAAGTACTTCTCAATGGAATCTGCAAAGCTACGCTTGCGCATTTCCCGGAAGAATTCAGCCAGATAATCAACGATCAATCCATAACGGTTGGTGAAAAACTCCGGGCGCATCTTCGGAATTTCCCAGCCGGGGATATAAGCATGAAAACGATCGAAGAATGCTGAATCGATCATGGCTTCAGGGAAAGGTGCCAACAGATGGCTGGTTTTGCCCAGAGATTCAACGCTTTGGTTGATATTCCCCACAAAAACCATCGAAGCTGAGGCTTCCATCTGTTCCCGGCTACGGGCAAAAGATCCTGAGGCCATGTAGTCTTTCATGATCTGTACGCCATCTTTGTCCTTTTGAATGCACGATTACGACCTAAGTGTTTGAAGGGTGGATTGAACACGATTTATTACCAAAATTAAAGAAAAAAAGTGTTTTAATTATGGATAATGCTTCTTTTCATAAAGGTCAAAAATTACAAGAACTCCTGAAAAAAGTAGGTCATTATTTAGTTTGGTTACCCCAATATAGTCCTGATTTAAATCCAATCGAAAAAATGTGGTCTAGAGTGAAATCTGTTCGAAATAAATTTAGAGTTGCAGATAGTGATAAATTATTTAAAGATCACTGTGGTGATTTATTTAGTATTTAGCTATATCAACTAAAATACACAGCGAACTGGTTTTGCAAATGGGGGGAATATGGGCTTTAGATTTCACAAGAGTATTAAACTGCTACCCGGATTAAAAATTAATCTGACGCATAAGGGCATCAGCAGTGCGAGCATTGGCAAACCCGGTGCTTCTCTAAATATTGGTAAAAAAGGCACTCGAACCAGCGTGGGCATTCCAGGAACAGGACTCTCTTATTCCAAACATCACCCCTATACAAATAGCCCGAATACCCCACAGAATACATCTCAGCAACCACCACGATTGCATCGCCTAAGTATGGAGACATCCAGATCAACTGTCTGGCTTTGGATCGCTTTTGGGGTGTTGTGTTTTATTGTCGGTGCAATGATTTTTTAGCGGACAGTATTTCGTAGCTTAAGTTAAAAATAAGAATGATTAGCTAATTCTTTCTAAACAATTTAGAATAAAAATCACACAGCTTTGGATGGTCATACAAGACGTACATCTACCAGATATCCAATATTTTTTATTAGCTTATCCGATTTGTTTAAGTCTGATAGGTGCTGTTTTTATTGCTACGCATCTAGGCTTTCAAGCGCCTAAATATTTATTCTGGATGGGCTTGGCTTGCATTTTTCCATCCATAGGATTAGCCGCACAGACACTGATGAGTAATGCTCAACTGAGGCTGACCGCGCCATGGCTGGCACTTTTTTATTTAGGTGGTGCTTGGGCCGTTGCCCATGGCATGCTGTTAAAAGCCAATTCAAAATCAAATATATTTGTAGCAAGCACTTTGATTGTAGTGGGTATGGGGTCACTGTTATATTTTACCCATGTCGATGAACAGTTGTGGCCCCGCATCGTCACCATTAATATTATGATTTTATGCTTGGAAGCTTTAGCACTTCCAAAAATCTATGTTTTATTTAAAAAAACCTACGCCTTAGAAATGCTTTTATGTGCGAGTTATTTTCTCTTATTTGCTTATGGGGTGCTTAGAACCTCAATTGTCATTATATATTTTCAAAATGTGCAAAACGTCGCCTTGGCAACAACAACATGGTGGATGACCATGATTGCTGTCAATCTGTTCCTCAGCCTGTGGTTTGCAATTATAGTTTCAGCGGTAGCGGTAAAAGAACGGTTTGATATCATTAACGAAGAAAGGTTGAGAGATTCTTTAACCAAGCTGTATAACCGCAATGGTTTTTTAGAAAAAACCAAAGATTTGTTTAATGAATTGCAGCACGGTGAAGTCTATCTGGTGATGTGTGACCTTGATAGTTTTAAGGAGATCAATGATACCTGGGGGCATGTGGTCGGGGACAACATCCTATTGGAAATTGCAAATCTATTAAAATCCAACATTCGGCAAGGTGATATTGCCGGCAGATTTGGCGGAGAAGAATTTATTGTATTATTGCAAAGTGCAGATCAAGAATCTTCTTTTGTTTTGCTGGAACGCTTACGTAAAAAGATTGAAGGGCACCTTTTTGTTCATCAGATTCGAGTGACTGCAAGTTTTGGGGCCGCCAAAATAGATGCAGAGTCCCAGTTAATGAGTGCTTTAGAAACCGCAGATCAACGTTTATACCAAGCTAAAAATAATGGCCGAAACAGAGTGTGTTTTAACTAACCTAAGTAGACTCCACTTTACTTATTTTCAGACAGCAACCAATCAAGAGCGTTCATTTTTACAATACCATTATAATTGGCTTCAGTCCCGATCGTGTCTAAGGTAAGTAAATACTTGGGATATGAATCAGAAATTTTCTGTAATGGACGTAACTCTCGGCTTAGTGTCTCCTCATTGAGGGTTTCTAATGCCACCTGATAATAAGTTAAATTCTGTAAAGTATCGACAGCAACAAAATCAATTTCATATTCATCAATCCGCCCTACATAGACCGTATAACCTCGTCTGACAAGCTCAAGATAAATCACATTTTCTAAGATATGACCTTGATCAGCATTAGCATCAGGCAACATAATGCGGCGCAATCCAACATCAACTAAATAGTATTTTTCAGAGGATTGTAATAACTCACGCCCACGTACTTTAAACTGTGCGGCGCTATAAAATAGCAAACTGTCCTGTAAGCCCCGAATATAGCGCTTCACTGTTTCAAATGAGATTTTAACCCCGCTTGAAACAAAGGTATTTTTAATTTTATTGATGGAAATGGGTGAGCCTGTCACGCTTGCCAAATATCTTGCGACACGCTCGAGAGAGTTAATATCGGCAGTATTTAAACGGGGAATAACATCTTTAAACATTACACTGGCATAGACTGCTTGCAAGTAATCATAGGTTTCCTGCTGGCTGGTCATGGCAAGCGTATAGGGGAAACTACTTCGCGTGTACATGGCATACAAATCACGATTGGATAATTGTTGGATGATCGGATTATTTTCAATATGCCACTGTTTAAACTCTTGGAATGACAAGGGTAAAACATGTTGCTCGATATAGCGTCCTGTGAGTAAAGTCGCAAGTTCTCCACTCAGAAAGAATGCATTTGAACCTGTAATATATAAATCGATATAATCCCGAACATATAAAGAGTCGACTACTTTTTCAAAATTGGTAACATGTTGTATTTCATCTAAAAAAACATAGTTTTTCTTGCTTTCATCAACTTTTGACAATACATAATCATGTAGTTTACGGTAATCGGTGAGTTCTTCAAATTCCATAAATTCAAAGTTGATGACAATGATGTTTTCGGCTTGTACCCCCTGTGCTTTTAGGTCTTGTTGAAACATCGCCAGCAAGGTGGATTTTCCAGAGCGACGTACACCCGAAAGCACTTTAATGACATCACGGTTTTGCCATGTATTCAGAAATTTTAAGTAGCTATCACGTCGAATATTAGTTTTTCTCACTGTTTCCACTTAAACTCTAAAGTTTTAATTAATTCTATCAAAATTTAGATACCAAGTGAAAATATATTTAATTACAAAGAAGGTTTCCAGTTCATGTGAAATATTTAAAATTCTAAACTGCTGTTATAGCAGTTTAGAGACGCTAATCACGACAAGCTCCAAGATACCAGGTCTACTCTTTAGACGAAATTTGATAGGTTTTCATCGATGAGATAATCCAAATTCTGTCTTTTTGATTATTTTCTATGTCATGTTATGTCATTGCTGCTGCGACTTAACTGCTATATAAATTAAGTGAAAAGTAAAAGGAATTAATATGTTAACTAGAGTGGAACTCATTTTTGTTGTGCTGATGGTCTCAGCCTTAATCCTAATTGCTTATGAAATGCTAAAAGGTTTATTTTAGAGCATCTATACAATTTTTGATCAAAAAAAAGCCCACAGAGGGAATCTATGGGCAAAACTAAGGACCTTGACGGTCATTCAGAAACTACTGCTAGTTTCTGGTTGTGATTCTGGACTGAATTAAAAATAACCACATTGGCTGAATGTATCAAAAGTTAAATCATGTGATTAATCATTGATACATCTGCAAAAATGAGCTCATCGCTCTGTTGATTAATACAGTAATTCACCAAACAAATCCGCTCTAATCTCTTCCAGACTCAGATCTGATTTCATTCTATTACAGATGGGATGAACCAGCAGACCATTCTCTAGAACACCTTGCCCACCTACGGCTTTGGCAATCCGATGATCCGATTCAGTAGAATCGAGATAGATTAATCCATCACAAATGGGGCAAAAGTTATGATTACTGTTATTCACCAATTAAAATGTCTATGCGATAAACCATTTAAAATGTCCTGTTTTTAACTACAAGAGTCAAGCACAGGATTTAACTTTCTTTGTTCAATATCGGCTTTCTGAGCTTTACGGCTTGGCATACTTTTCTTGGCCCGGGAGCGTTTATTCTGTTTCTCCAACTCTTCATGCTGTTGCTGGATATGCGCCAGAACTGAACCTAATCTTTTATTATCAACGACTTCATTCTGCTGTAGCCCAGCCAATTTATTGAAGATGCTGTATAGGCATTTACTCATCGATACTGGTTCTGTTAAGATTGGGTTTATAAGAATTAAAATGTTCAAAAAATCTAATAAAATTAATGGATATATTTATGAATAAACGGACTGCTTTAGAAATTACCCAAAAGTTACGATCTATTTATGCTCATCAAGTCAGAGTGGCAGAGCTATTCTTAAAAATAGGCGAAGTCTCTAATCTTACCCCTCTAATCCTCACAGGAAATAAAACCGTTTTTTCTTTTAAAGAAACGGGGGAAATCTCTCACTAAAATTAAAAAGGAAATTTCTTCTGTGAAAAGTACTTCGCAAGCAGACGAAGTATTGGCAGATATTATTTCTGAGCTGGTATAGTCCCGACAGTAAATAATGAAAAAAGCTGAATTTCCTAATAGGAAATTCAGCTTTTTTTTTACTTTCTAGTGAGACTAATTCTCACTATTACTTCTGTTTTTTAAGCTGCTTTTTGAGCTTATTTAACTTGTTTTTGTGTTTTGAAATCTTTTCAAGACGTGCTTTGATCTTCTGTTTCAAGATTTTAACTTGCTTCGACATGATGTCACTCCTTGGTATGAATATCCGCTGACTGATTTTTTTTCATAAAACTACTGATAAATTTTCTTAATTCTCTAGCGGCACTGGTGTCCATAGCTTCACACAATTGAATGAACTCATCACGTTGAGTGCTGTTAATGCGAATTAAGAGTTGCCCATCTTTTTTGTTGGCCTTTATTTTTTTGGGTTGATCAGTCATAAGATATTTATTCCCAAAGGCACTAAAACAATAAAATGTATATACACTATATATACATTATGAAAACTAAGCAACTATTTAATTTATTGTTTTTTATTAATAATATTGTTATTCCTGATCGGATGGAAAACCGGACATTTCTATTTAGGGTTTATAACTTAGGACTTACGCATTGACGGATTCAAAAAAGTATTAAAATACTTTATAAAGTATCTGTGATCAGACGAATTAAACATGCTTCTACAGCAACTTGTACATTACCCATTTATATGGGCTTTCTCATGAC
>NZ_VOYD01000042.1:0-13484 GCF_013420435.1 Acinetobacter sp. YH01008 | reverse complement strand
TGGTTTTTTATGTGAGATCTATATCTCACTATGTGCATATAAATTGAGCCACCGAAATCATTCAGCAATTCAGATTATGGAGTCATTGGCTTAAACATGATTCATGTAATGATGATTATTTTGACTAAATCGTTATATGGGAAAATTCAAATAAAACATGAAACAATTTGTTAGTTTTTGTTAAATAATATTTGTCCATTGTTAAGGTTATATTAACTATCTAATTTTATTAAAAAAAAATCAAATAAATAGTTTGAAAGTAAAAAAAACTGTCTAGAATGTTGCAAAAGAAACTCAAAATATGGGGTGTGTCTTGATTCATAATCAGGATAAAGTAGTGTGGAATTTAGCATCCGGAACTTGGGTTCAAGATGACAAAGTCGGTTATACCTTAAAAAATACGCCGAATTTAAGAATTGCAGATCATGTGAATCCTCACTTTGTTAAGCAATTACTTAATTTGCCAAGTTTGGGTGCGAAAATGTATCCTTCTGAATTTTTGTATGATCCTGAAACGGGTAAGCGTCTAGAAAAAGCAAAAATCAATTCAGATTCATATTGGCTTGCACCTTATGGGCAAAGTTTACATTATGATGATGGTCGTCAATATGTGGATAATCACGGCTTGCAATTGAGTAGCCAACTCAAAGAATTAGAACGTAAACCTGATGTCAGTAATGATGCGCTACTGAAAATTAAAATGCCGCCAAGAGGAATTTTTGAATTTGTGTCTATTAAAACAGGTACAGATATTCCTCAGCTAATAGCATTGAATAAAGTAAATGGAAGTCTATCAATTTGGAGCCAATATAATAATGAATGGCTAGATTTAAGTAATCAAGGTCCGCGTTTAGAGCGCTGCCCAGAACCAATAGAAGAATATTTACACCTTTTAGGTGTTATGAGTGCAGATGGAACACCTCATTTATATATTCCGACTAAAGCTGGTTTGGCACGAGTTATTATTGATGGGTTATCGTTGAGATATCAGACGCAGTATGTGACTGAACATAATCCATGTTTGGGTATGCCTGTATATTGGAATAAAAAAATATTACAACCAATGTTGATCAATAATCAGCTGCAGGTTGTTGATGTACTTACTCGGCAGACATCAGTAGTAGTAAATAATCCAGCATCAGAAATTTATTTTGAAAAAGTAGTGTATGACAATAGACGTATTATTTGGATTGGTAAATCAGGCCAGTTGATTTTAAAATTTGAGGGGCTTGATAATCAAGAGCTAAGGGTCGTTTACGAGATGTGGATACCAGGATATAAGCCTGATTTTCGTTTTGGCGCACCTTATGATGATAGAAAAGGTAATTTCTACCAATTCTGTACAAGTCAGAATGCTGAGAAAGGACCTTGGTGTTATATCGAGCTCGATGCAGAAAAACCACATGTACAACCTTCTTTATTTCGTTTTACCACTGGCTTTTCAAAATTCTACCTGGGTGACAAACTTGACGTAAAAGATATTTGGAAAGAAAAAGTTGGTGTTGAACCAACACATCGTTTTACGGTTCCACTTATTGAGGATGAAAAGCACCAACTAATTTTAGGTTTTAGTTTTGATACAGATACAAATATAGGTATTGAGCAGAAACTTGCAGATGAGTCTAAACAGGATATTATGCTATTTATAGATACGCATGATGGGCTCATAGATTTTCATCGTGTTCAAGTTGAAAAGCCGTTGCAGTCAAGATTCTTTATTCATCAAAACATTTTGTATTTTTATAACCCTAGCTTAACTGAAATCTTAGGCTGGGAGCTTGCTGCATGAAGAAAATAGGATTAATGGCTTTAGTTAGCCTTATATCATCTTTGACTTGTGCAGGACAACATGCATTTTTAGTCCAAAACTCTGGTTGGATGGAACCCTTTTACCAAGATCAAAACTCGCAATTAAAACCACTTGTAAATGCTGTGGTTCAAACCGTCACGCAACCGAGTGACACTATTGCGGTAGCAATGTTTAACCAAAGCAATGCTGTGTCTAAATCACCTACGGTGATTTATCAAGGCGCCGGTAAACAAAATATTAGTCAGCAATTAAGCCAACAGAGCATCGCGAAAAAATCTGATAAAGCCTATGCAGATACCGATTTTAAAGAAGCTGTCGTTGCCACGATTACAGGTCCATTTGCGAAAAAGTCAGGCATTATTTGGATTTTTACTAACAATAAAAATAGTCCAAATAATGATGCGGCTACGGCTGAGCGCAATAAA
This sequence comes from Acinetobacter sp. YH01008, assembly GCF_013420435.1. NCBI lineage: Bacteria > Pseudomonadati > Pseudomonadota > Gammaproteobacteria > Moraxellales > Moraxellaceae > Acinetobacter > Acinetobacter sp. YH01008. Next base: position 11,249 of record NZ_VOYD01000042.1, on the reverse strand, counting down.
GAATTCTATGAGCTGGTACATTTAGATCCTGCCATTAACAAAGTTATGGCATATCCATTAAAAATGCCTGTGCAAGGACAACATTTTAATGCATCTGGCTTAATGGTTTATGCCCTGGCTTATGGTGATCAGGCTGAAACTGAATTAAATCATTTGGTTCAATCAGGTCAAATGGAAAAGGTTTTCACCCAGCAACCTGCATTGTTAAAACCTTTAGACAAAGAACCAGTTCAACTCATTCCAACAGGTGTGAAAAACTCGTCTACGATTCATGCTTCTTTAGCATCTGATCAAAAAACATTGGTTTTTAATTTAGAACCTAAAGATGTTATTCCTGAACTGAAGCTAACAGCAGATCTAAAAAACAAATTTTATCCTTACAACATTGCTGCAACACGCGTTGAAGCAAAGTTGAGATTGGCCAATGGTATGCAAGCACCGATTCAGATTTCTGAATCAGATATTCGTTTGATGACCAAAGACAACACGAAGCTAGAATTTCAAGTGCCAATTCCTTCGCATTTAATTGTGTCTCCATGGTCTTGGGAAGTGTTTAAGGCAATGGGTAAGGCAGTTACGATTCCTGCCAATATTGACGTGACTCTGTATGAGCAGAAGCTGAGCTTATCTGAAGATTTTAAACAGAATTTGCAAAATTTATTTCCTGGTGACCCCTTATCGGATGTCTTTGTTGCACCACAAAGTATTCAGTCTTCCACAGCCACAATTCCTGTGCAATTCCGTTTGCAATATCCATTATGGCCAGTTGTAGTCATGATTGCAGGGGTTTTATTGGCACTTGTATTCGGCATTTTGGCTTTGGCATTGAGTTCAAAACGTAAAAAATACGATGTTTGGGTTAATGGCTTGAAAAAACAAACCATCCAATTAAAACCATTTTCCAAGATGAGTGTTTATGGTGATTCAGGGGAAGAAATTGCGATTGTGAAACGTGGTATTTCAGACGCATCTGTTCAAGTTATAGATAAAAAATTTAGTGTAATACTTCGTTAAATAGTAAGTTTAATAAACATCCAGGGGGATATATGTCAGAGTCAAATACAAATAACGGTTTTGTTTTACCAACAGCAGATGAACAAGCTCAAACTGAAACAGCTACAGTAGCGCAAACTGTTCAAGCAGTGAATGTTCCAACAGTTCAAGAAGAAACTGGTTCTCGCGATCTCATGATTGCTGGAGGAATTATCGTTGTTCTTCTCATCGCTTTCTTTTTTGCAAAACGTGGTTTCAGCAATAGTTTGGTAAAAAAACGTATTTCTCCGAGCAAAGCAAGTATGGCAGGTTGGTGGTTATTTATTTTCCTTGCTGCAGTTGCCATTGGTGCAGTCTTGGCAGCAGTCAATCCAGTGAAATTCTTATCTCTGCTTATTTTGGGGCCATTAGGTGTTGTTGCATTGCTAAGTGCTGTCCTGGCATTCACATCAAGCCGTGCTTAAGCACTGAATATAAGTTAAGTAATTAAAAAATAAGCAAAAATAGGGGAAGAAAATGACGGACACGCAAAATGTCAACACAGGCACTGCAGCCAAAGCAGCAGAGCAGACCGTAAAACTCCGCCCAACACTTTATATTGGTGTCGGTGGTACAGGTATGGAAGTGATGATGCGTGTACGTCGTCGTATTCTAAATGCAAGTTGGGGCAGTGATAATGTTCGCTTAGAAAACTTATCACAGTTTCCAATTGCACAATTTATGCATTTTGACTTAGATCAGGGTGCAATTATTGATAGTGGCCGTGCACAAACTGAAGATTTGCAATATAACTTAGTCAAGTTTACGGATGATGAAAAAATTGTAGAGTCTTTTGATATTGAGAAATATAGCCGTGATGATGCATCACTGAGTCGTTATCCTCATATTCAAAATTGGTTACCGTTAACACCGAGAAAAATTCGTGAATTAGGCATTGATCCTGCAAAAGGTGCGGGACAGATTCGATCTGTATCACGTTTATATTTCTTTGATAAATATCCAAAAACACGTGACAAAATTCGCTCAAAATTAAATACATTAAAAGCAGGTTTATCACGCGATGACATGCTGAGAAAATTAAATCTACAGCTGGATACAAGTAAATTCCGTATCGTGGTTTTGGGTTCTGTGGCGGGTGGTACAGGATCAGGTTCATTTTTGGATATGGGGTGGTTATCTAAATGGGTAGCAAGCAACGAAGTTGAAGCTGCTGATGTAGAGTTGATGTTGTTCTTACCGACGGGTTATTCAAGTGCCAATAAAGCACGTACTGAGGCCAATGCTTATGCAGCGTTGATGGAAGTTGAATCTGCAATGGTTGGGCATTCAAAGTATGTTGAAAAATGGGATGATTATGATCGTCCACAGCTTGCATCGAAGCCGTATGATGAAGTTCATTTAATTGATTCCGGTAACCTCGCACGCCAGCATACGGACAATATGAATGACGTGTATTCAATGATTGCGGATACTTTGTTCGAGGATTTTCGTTCTGCTGACTTTGCCAACCGTAAACGTTCGGTTGCAGTAAATCAACGTCAACATAAAATTCATATGTTTGCACCACCTGTACCAACAGGGCGTTTTGGTGACATGAAATTGAATTATTCATGTGCATATTCAGCATTTGGTCAATCGACTTTGGACACACTTGGTCGTGCTCGCTATGATGAATATGCGTACAGTTTGGCAGCGGACATGCTTAAAGCCTTCTTTGGTGTAGCAAGCGCAAATCCTGTTGCTAACCGGGCGAGTGAAAAAAAGCGTGATGCATTCATGGCCGAAAATATGAATCTCAATTTGGTGCCATTTAATAACCTTCCTGAGTTTTCAGCTGCGACATTAAAAAATCCAGAAATTCGTGAGTTAAATACCGAATTTATGGATTTAGAAATTGTAGATATTTTATTACGCTCAGGTCAGAACGGTGTCGAAGTAGATATCGCAGAAGAAACACGTCAGCGTGTTAGTCAGCGTATTAGTGAAATCAGTATTATTGATCGTGAACAGTGGGCAAATGAAGTCCGCAAAACAATGCAAAGCTTAATGCGTGATGTCATTCGTAATACAGATGCTATGGCAGATACAGCTGAAGACCGTGTCATGCGACGTCGAAAAGCATTATTTGAAAGTCTCAAAAAAGATATTGAAAGCCGTTTATATTTATATTTAGATAATCACGAACAAGGTGGTTTCGAATATGTGATTTCGCTAGTCGAACAAATTAAAGACCGTATTGAAAATGCTAACTCAGGTATTACATTACAGCTCAAAAATTCAGCCAATCGTTATACTGCGATTAAAGATGCCTTATTGACTTATGAATATGAAAAGCAACTGAAAGATTTAGAAGAAACAAAGGGTAAAGGGCTTTTAGCTATATTTGGTGGTGGGAATAAAGAAGAGCAAGCTCGTGCAGTGTTGGATAACCTGCGTAAAGATATCGCAAATATTCTTTCTTTCCACCTGCGTGCAAAAGCAGCTTTAGAAGCCATTGAACTGATGCAAGATATTTCAAACTGGTTAGGTAACAGTTTGGGTGTGGATGAAAGTGGAAAAACAATTTGGAATGGTGTGATGGGTGACCTGCAAAGTGGTCAAGAGTCTGTCATAGATATGATGAAACGTCTTGATCACGATCGCGAAGTGATTCATCAACAAATTCGTACCAAGCATGCAACTTTACAAATTATTGAAACTGACGATGTAAAAGAGCGTGAAATAGATCCTCGTTTAATGTGTGAATGGGCGGCTGAAGCATTTAAGGATTTTGGTGGTTCAAAAGAGCTATTTAAAATTCTTGTTGACCCGGATCAGCAAACACCATTATTGCTTAAAATTATTCGCATGGCAGAGCGTCGTCTAGTTATTTTTGAACAAAATGATCAAGAAGAAGATGCATTGTATAAAGCACTTGAAAATATGAGTGTAGTTGAACGTCAGAATGTATTTACTGAGTGGTTACAGCGTGCCATGCCTTGGGTTGATGCCAAAATGGGCGGTGATTTCACCCCACCACCAGACCGTTTCAAATGTTTTATCGGTGTGAATGGTGCAGATCAATTTAGCAAAAAGTACAAACATGAACTGACGGGATGTATTCCAAGTGGTTTAGGCTTAAATGCTCAAGCATTGTCGATTGTCGAAACCGGAGAACCTGGTCGAGCAGTCTGCTATGTCGAGCTATCAGGTATTCCTCTTACGATTTTACGGGGTATTGAGACTTGGCGTACTAGTTACCGTAAAGAAAGTGAAAGAACACCACTACATACGCATATTGACTCAACACGATTCAAGCATCCATATGCACCAACACCTGATGAATTAAACAGCTTGGCTGATGATTTTAAATGCTACTTAAAAGCAGTGATGTTGGGTGTTTTAAAGCGTTGTGACGTTCCAGGCTTGATTCCAAGTGGGCAGTATGAATTTGCGGTCGCACGTGGCGATGTGCGTCGCTTAGGCAATGAACGTGGTTTCCGTTTAAATGGTTTACCTCAGACTTACCGTGATAACATTTATGATCAAGTGCAGCAGAAATTTAAATCACTCAGTGATGCAAATTTAACAATGCTAATTGCATTAGTTGATCATTATGAACGAGAGATTTATACCCCTCGTCTTGTTCAAAATGAAACGGGTGCGCAAGTTGAACATGTCGGTTTTGCATGTGCTATTGCAAAAGAATTAAAGAAAGAGCTGATCGAATTAGCTGAGCGTAAGGAAATTCCTCAAGAATTGATCGAGCGTGCATATGAATTAACTGAATATCGCGAAGAAATGGAAAAATGGGCTGAAGTACTCAAAGATTCAGATGAAGATGCATATCAGGATGAAATTCGCGAACCAAATAAAGGTCGACGCCTGAAGTGGGTGATGAATATGTCACCAAGTATCCTACAAATACATGAACAACTTCTTGTGAAAAATAGCATGGCAGATGTAGTACCAATAGCGACATTTGCGATGCCTGGTATGACACCTCCACCTACTCCAGGCGCAATGCCACCCCCAATTTTGCAGCAACCCCAGTATCAATATCATATTGCGATCAATGGGCAAAACTTTGGACCATACCCTCATTCAAAAGTAGTTGAAATGTTGCAGCAGCAACAGATTAACTCTGCAACGATGGTATGGCGTGAAGGTTTAGCTAATTGGATCGCAATTGCCCAATGCCCTGAGCTTGCAATACCTGTGCCGCCACCAATTCCTAGTATCCCGCCAATTTTACAATAATTGCTCATGCAGTATTGTCCTTGAAAAAGGGCAATACTGCCAACGCTCAACACAAAAAAGAAGTAATAGGTTAAATAACATGGCTAAGCAGAACGAAGAGATGGTTTGTATTGAATGTCAGCAGAAGCTACAGCTCAAGGTAAAATATTGTCCTTTTTGTGGTACTTTGCATGACGTTCAACTCCAAACTCCGCCTGTAGAGTCAAAGGAAATACCAATCATTCCAAGAGAGTCATTGAGTGAAAATCAAGATTCAATTGGAAGTCAAAGCCAAAATGAAGCTCAAATCGAAGAAAAATCAAACTCATCGGTTGTAGTTAAACACATCACAAAGCAGGGCAATAAAGAGCTAGTGGGTGTCATCATTGTTGGTTCGACCCTTGAAAACATGCGAACTTATGATCGTTACGCCTTTAAAAAAAATGAAGGAATTTTTGTACGTTTAAAGCATCTAGCAAATATTCCAAATGAATATTTAAGTTTGGAACAATATCAACTCAAGTTTCAAAGTGATCTGTCAGTCTTAGATGCTGAACCAGATGAGCCTCTTGAACCGATACAGCCTGCGGCTCCAATCGTAACCCCTCCACAACTACCATCAACCAGTCAACCTACACTGTTAGATCCACCACAGCAAAAAACCTCGAGTTTTAAATATATTGCGATTGCCTTTATCGTACTTTTGATGGTGATCTTTTTCTTGTTTAGTGGTAAAGAAAATATACAAGAAGAAGTGTCTATAGACGAAGAGGCACAGGTTGATCCTTGTGAAAATGTAAATGCAGAAATTAGTAGCTTTTTGAGTGAAAAAATGCCGACACGTGCATTGAGTATCATCAAACTCAACCAGGCAGAATGTAAAATTAATGCAAGTTTTGTGCAGTTGGTTGTATCTGCAGAAGCGCAAGCCACCTCTGCAAAAGAGAAACTCACTTTAGCAAAAGAGTATTTGCAAGCTGGAAACTTGGAGTTAGCACATCAGACATTGCTTGCTGCATTAGAACTTGATGCGGAACTTGTAGGTGGCCTAGAGCTGTTGCCACAGATCGAATCGATGATTGAAGAATTTAATCTTCAACAAGAAGAAGAGCTGGAAGCATCTATAGAAAGTGAAACTATACAAAATGAAGTTGAAAATTTTCCACAGCAAAATATGCATCAAGAAGTTGAGCAAGCACAGCGTTTAGCACAAGCAGAGCGTGAGCGTGCAGATGCACAACGCCAGGCAGAACAGGCTCAAATAGAACGTCAGAAAGCTGAAGAGGCTGCACGTAAACTAGCAGCAGAAGCAGCACGTCGTCAGAATGAAGCACGTTTTGATTCTCAGCTCAGTCGTGCAGAGCGTGCATTAAATGCAAATAACTACGGTTTGGCTAAATCTTTGGCTCGAGAAGTATTGTCTGCTTCTCCGAGTAATGGTCAAGCAAAACGTATTTTACGTCAGGCTGAAGCAGGTGAATCAGCAGCCTTTGACGATATGGTAATTCAATAATCATTTTATACTTTAAGAGGGAAATTTAATGAAAAAGACAATATCTGTTGCTATGTTGAGCTCAGCTTTAGTTATTTCAGGTTGTGCGAGTACAGGGGGATTGGCAACGTCAGCCAATGGGGGATGTAATACGGGAATGTCTACAGCAGTAGGCGCACTACTTGGTGCAGCAATTGGGGCATCTGTAGGTGATAGTAGTTATGCTGCAACAGGTGCTGCTATTGGCGGTGCGGTTTTTGCAGCAGGATGTATGATGATTAATGCACATACTATTCAGAAAAAATCAGCTGCTGAAGTTGAAACGGCATATAAAAAAGCTAATAAGGGGAAACTGCCTCAAACAACAAGAGTTCAACAGTATTCTACGGTTATTTTACCAAATCAAACTGTTTCAGCTAACCAAAATATTACAGTTAAATCAGATTTGACTGTTGTAGAGGGTATTGCTGATCCCCTTCAGCGTGTCCAAGAAAAATTAGTTCTAAAAGATGCGAATGGAAAAGTGATTCGTGAATTAGTGAAAGATGTTCAGGTTTCAACAGCCCAAGGTTATAGTTCAGGAGATTTTGAAAATTCCTTCAATTGGAAGTTTCCAGCGAGTGTATCTAAAGGACAATACTTGCTTGATACTGAATTACTAGTGAATGGTAAAAAAGTTGCAAATAATTCACGTACTATTACATTAATATAAAATGCAAGCCCATATATATATGGGCTTTTATATTTTATTGAGAAAATCTCATGAAATTTTTTACTCTAGGAATACTAGCACTCGCAAGTTTGGGTACAGCTTCAGCAAGTGATACTATTTTTCAAATTAATAATAAATTAGCTGAAGTTGATCTTAATCAAAATGCATTTCAATATTCTAAAATATTCAATAGTCTTGTGAAGGATCTTAAAGAGAATGGTCTTGGATTTTCTTATAATGGGACTGAAGTTAGAAATGATTATAGAGGGAAACCATATTTTTTAGTTAAAAATGTAAGAGTTTATATTAAAAAAGAGATATTTGAAAAGAATGAAGAATATTCTACTATTGTAGAAAAACAGACTTTTTTTAATAACGCTATTAAAGATTATGGGCAATCATATATTTTTTCTAATTTAGAGTATGCTTGGGCTAAACCAAAATTAAAAATAAAAATGGATTTACTGGATAGTAATAATAGAAGTATATCAAGTCGTGAAATTAAAACAAATTCTATGTTGAATGATGGGAGGGGTGTATCTTTTGAGCATTTTTTCAAATATATTAATCGTATGAATAAAGATAATAGAATTTTTGATGATGTTGATATTTCGGAAAATATATCTATTTTTAGGGATAAGGAATTTGATATTGGTTTGGATGAAATTCAGAATATTAGATCGATTAGATTTCGTGTAGATTATAATTGAGATAATGTTTTAAATGTTTATTTATTTTAAGTAGCTCAGAATTAACTAGAGTCATTTATGAAATTGAAAATATTGTTGTTAAGTAGTGTTGTTATACTCAATGGTTGTGCAATTATGTCAAAGAATGAGTGTCTATCTGCAAATTGGGGGTTAATAGGGCAGAATGACGGTTATAACGGAAATGGCTCTTTTATGCAAAAAAGAGCGCAAGCTTGTATGAAACATAATGCTGTATTAGACACAACAGCATATACTAATGGCTATAAGAAAGGCTTGAAAAATTATTGTAATCCTCAAACAATTTTTGATTATGCTTTACAAGGGCGTGGAACATATCAGAGTTGTCCAATGGAAATGCAAAATAATTTAAGACCTTATTACAATGTCGCGTATCAGTTTTATACAGCAAATAAGAGCTTAAAATCCATTGAAGATACAATTGCTAGTGCAAAATCAACGATGTATAACTCTGATGTCAAAGAAGAATATCGAAAGTCTGCTCGCGAAAGGTATAACGAAGCGAGTAATAAATTAGGACAAATTCAGCGAGAATATAATTTGGCAGAACGAGAACTTATACAATTTAAGCGAACTGCAAGTTTTGAATAATTAATGTAAGTTATAACTTTGAAAATGCAGTTTCTCATTAAAAAAGAGACTGCATTTTTTATTTTAAGATTAATTTTACTTTTATAGAAGCCACATCAAGATGAGGCCTATACTTAAAGCTTTCAACCGTCTATGTACGCTCGATTGTGTTCAATTAAACTAATTGGCATAAAAGAGCTAATGCATAGTTTTTTGTTGATTTTCATTTTTAATACTCATTTTATCGTGAGAAGGCACAGACGTTACAGCCTTCTTGGGTGAGTAAAAATCATAAATTGCATAACCGATACCACACAGCATGATGAATACAAACAATATGAGAATAGGAGTGAAGTTGAAACCTTCTTTTTTCTTCATACGAGCACGAGGTCTACGCTGAATATTTTGATTCGACTGATTTGCGTGTGGTTGATCATTTTCACCATATTGGGAGAAAGGATTGTGCTTTTGTTGAGGAATGTCTTCCTCAATTTCCGTCTGTGCAGAAGAGACTTTTTCTTGAGTGACTTGAGTTGAGTTGATTTCGAGAGGGTCAGGAATTTCAATTTTAAAGTCTGGCTGAGGAAGAGCTGAATTTTTTTCAGCTCTTCTTTGAGTAGGGGTAGATGAAGTGGGGGTGATCCCTAAACACTCACTGTAGCTATTCTGGTAGTCTTGCAAAGCATCTTTTAACTTATTCAAGGACATTATTTGCGAATCCTTGTATAGAAGATGCCTTGTACACGATCTCGTGGTGCAACAAGATTTGAACGCTCATGTAACGTCACGGTATAACGGCATTGAGGATATTTGACCAATACATTGTGCCAAGCAGAGCTAAATCCTCGTAGTGACCATTGTTGGTTGTTACTGATCGGTTGATTGATTTGTTTGGCTAATTGCGCAAATTCAGGCTGCCAAGAAATCAAACGAATCGAACTATTTGTTGCTTCAAAAACTGCAACGGTTTTTGCAACTTTTAGGCCGTTCTCCATTGCAAAAACACAAGGTGGTTTGCCTTGACCTTCCTTAAACTTTTCCACCATAGCATTTACTTCTTTTAAGCCGCCATTTGAATCCATAAAGTCTTGTGCCTTTTTTGCATCTTCTAAATTATTGATGGGGGCAAGCGTTTGTAAACGGTCAATGAGTTCCTGAACGCTATCCACTTTATATTCTTTCGCAAGGTCAAGAAACTGTTTTGCTTCAGCATTATGGCGACGTTCGACATAAATATAAGCTAACAATGCAATCATCACGAGAAAAAGCATTTGCAGAAAAAAATCAATCAAGGTGAGATATAAAACATCTTCTCTTCTGTTCATTTACTTAACCTACGACTTGATCAAGATTTTTTGATGTATTTGGTTTTGCTTTGCGCATAGTTGTAGACGTATTGTTTGCGACTTCAATTAGGGCATCATTGACAGCATCTACTGAAGCTTTCGTACTTTGTAATGTATGTTGCAGTTGCAATTGGTGTTGTTCATGTAAATGGGTATATCGCTCAGTCATATTTTGAAGCTGAGTATTAAAATGCCCAATATTCTGTTGCATGTCACTGTATGCACCGACCAGTTGTTGAGATGCTTTTTTAGCAGAATCTGCAACGCTTGGGATAGCTAAATCATGAATCGCTGTACCAATATTGGATGCTAAATCTATTAAATGTTGTTGTGATCTTTCGACATATGCAATATGTGATTGATTCGCTTGTTGCATATTGCTATAGAGTGAATTATTCATTTCTTGCATCTGTTCATATAGATTTTTTTGTAGTTGTTCTTGATATTCAATTAATTCAAGATTTTTTTGCTTTTGGTGCTCGATTAAAGCATTTTGTACATTGATCGACTGTTCATTAAAAGTCAAAGTTGCTGCTTTTAAGCTCTCAATAATTTCTAGATTAAGTACTTTCTGTTGATTCTTTAAATTGACATTAATGTCCTGTAATTCACTGGCAAAACCAGTAATTTCTTTTCTCAAGTCAATGATGTCATTAATAAGTGCATGACGTTCATTTTGTTCCTGATCTGCGTTTTGTTGATTTATGGACGCCAATAAAAACAAACGTAAGATCAAACCAAGACAAGTTACTAATAATCCAACACCAAATTGTGAGAACACAAGATTTAAGTTTTGTAGGTCTTCAATATCAGAAGATAGACCAAAATGAATGATGGCAGAAGTGGCAAGTGTTACGATAGTTAAGCTAAAACCAAAGTAATAAACACTATCTACAGCATTATAGTCAGATTGTTTTAGTAGGCTTTTTTTAACAATATTAAAATAAAGAATAAGGGGAACTGTTACTGTGAAAGCTAGTAATACAATATGTAAATTAAACCAAATGATAATAATCGAGACTAATGCTGCTCCACCTAAAATCGGTAAAAAGCTACTTGGAAGCACTGCTGTCCCATAGTTTGCTTTAAATAAAAAAAACCTGAGTCCTAACAGTTAAAATATGAGTGCAAACAAACACTTTAACGACCAGGATTCAGGTTTTGTCACATCAGAATACCGTATTTCATGA
>NZ_VOYD01000003.1:0-197623 GCF_013420435.1 Acinetobacter sp. YH01008 | reverse complement strand
CCTGCCGCCAGCGTTCAATCTGAGCCATGATCAAACTCTTCAGTTTAAAATCAGTAGTGCCTAAAGGACACCAATCTTGGCTCATCAATTTTCTGACAAATATTTCTCAAATAAACTTCGAGTCATTTCTACCATCAATCAATGAAAATAATTTCGATTGATCAACCAGTAAAAATCCACACAAGTTGTTCTTCATAATCTCTTAATGATCTTCTTGCTCTTCGTCAGAAACAAGCTACCAGGCAACTCACACAACAACCTAACTTAATCAGCTAAGTTCGTTTTGCTGTATCGCCTTGATGCAGCGTATTCTATACACTTTAGAAACAAGCGCAAGGGCTTTTCTCAAAAAGATTCAAAAAAGTGACTTGTACGTTTATTTTTTAATCTAAAATGTTATTTTTAGCCTTTTCTGAGAGATTTTCCAGATTTTTTGCATTAAAAGTATAACCAAATATAAATCTCTGCACTCTACCTATTAAAAAAGCATCAATACCATTTGATCCTTCATACTTTATCTTTTAATTCGTCTGTTCAGCCAACCAAGTCATAAATTTTTGACGTTCAGCTTTGGAGGCCTTTTGCCATAATTGAATGAGTTGTTGATCATTCTGCCCGACGAATTGAGTTTGAGGAGTGGCGACCGTAGCTACACTAGCTGCCTGAGCATATACAGGTGCTGGTTGATTAAGTGATGTTGCTGACTTGCTACTCATCTCGACTGTTTTGGTCAATACATTATTTGCAAACCATGTTCTCGCTGCATCTTTAGCGCCCGCTTGCTGAACAAGCAGCTGATTTTTTGCATCATATAAGCCAATGATGGGCTGATCCTGGTACTTTTTAGCTTCGTCAAAATTCTGAGGTGCATTAATTAACGCTAAACGATAGGTTTCACCATCTTTAAGCTCTGGAGTTTTTACAGTAAGCACTCCCGACTTTAAAATGTCATGTGAATTATCAGAGTGCTGAAAAAACTCATTATAGCGGACGCTGATATTATTCATTCCAGCATCCAGTTTATAAGTTGAATTAGAACGTAATAGACTTGATTTTATTTCCTGATTATTTACCGCAACGATCTTAATTTCTTCAGGTACTGTAATAGTCACCGCTGAAAAAACCGAGGTACTAAACAACAGTGCCGCTACAGTTGCCGCAATACGAAAATCCATATCATCTACTCATTTCAAGTTAATTATTAAAGTTGAGCTGCACTATGCCGCGTCGAAATGACAATTTTATGACAAAAACTTCTCTTATTTCACCTGAACTTTTAGCATTTATTTGACTGGCAATTTTAAATTATCTGCTATTTAGCCAGTACAAATAAAAAAAGAAGCACAAAAGCACTTCTTTTTAGCTGAAACCCGATTTATGCAAAGGTTTTAAAACGCTCCGCATCATCCATAAAGGTTTTTTCGCCCGCAGGTGCTTCAATAGAACCAAAAACTAATTGTGCGCGAAGCTTCCAGTGCGATGGGACTTCAAAAGTTTGTGCAACTTCTTCATCAATAATTGGATTGTAATGCTGCAACGAGGCACCGATATTTTTCTCTGCCAAAGCTGTCCAGGTTGCAAACTGCGCAATGGCTGAAGAATGCTCTGACCAGACCGGGAAGTTATCGGCATAGAGTGCAAACTGTTCTTGCATCGATTTCACCACATTCTGGTCTTCATAAAACAATGCGGTGCCATAACCTGCTGCAAAACCATTAATTTTATTATTGGTTGCTTCAAATGCATCTGTCGAAACAAGATCACGCAAGGTTTCACGCACAATATGCCAGAAAGTATCATGTGATTGACCAAATAAAATTACCACACGAGAAGTTTGCGAGTTAAAAGATGATGGGCTGTGTTTAACTGCATCTTTAATGAGATTTTCAATTTCAGCCTGCTCCAGGCTCACATTTTTCCCAATGGTATAAATGCTTCGGCGCTGTTTGATTTGATCTAAAAATGCCATAAATTCACCTCTATGTATTTTGATTATTAAAAACTGATAAAGTCATACTACGTGTTTTGAGCACTTAAAACAGGTGCATTCCCATAACAATGTGTTTTATTTATAGAACAATCAGACTTAGATCTGAATAGAATATTTGTATTAGATTTCATTCGCAGCATCCATGCTGCTATACCGTCCTTCATCGGTTTTTAACCCAATACTTTAAAAAAGTGCTGATCTTGCTGTTCTAATTTTTCTTTTGCTGCCTGCTCAATCGAGCCAAAGCAAAGTTGGGCACGTAACAACCAGCTCTTTTCAATGTCAAAATGCTCGGCGACTAAAGTGTCGATCTGCGGATTATAATGCTGTAAAGATGCACCTAAACCCGAATCTGCCAGTGCAGTCCATACGGCAAATTGCGCCATTCCTGATGTCTGTTCAGACCAGATCGGGAAATCTTCTGCATTGAGCGGCATTTTCTTTTGTAGTTGCTGAATCACGGCTTGATCTTCGTAAAATAAAATCGTGCCATATGCCGCGGCACACTGATTTAACTTGATCTCTGCACCTTCGTAAATATGTGTGGGCACATGCTGGCGTTGAACCTGTTTGACAAGTTCCCAAAACTTATAATGAGAATCCGCAAATAACACTACAATCCGCGTACTTTGGGAATTATAGGCTGAAGGACAACTGCGAACTGCTGCCTGAAGCATTTCACTCAGATACGCCTGACTATAATGTACCCGCTTGCCAAGTTCATAAATACTACGGCGCTTTTTCAACTGATCAACAAAAGTCAGTTTCAAATCATCATCAGGTTTGTTTTTTTTCGAAAATTTAAAGTCCTTGGTTATATCACTTGTTAATACCTGACCAATTTTATTTAGCAATGCCATTTCTTCCCCCCACAAAACCCAGCTAAAACAGCTCGAATAATCCCATACAAGTATAATGGCTTTATTACGGTAGATAGATCTGGTTCATATTTTCTAGCTGATTTTTAAAGCATTCAAACCCCTCAAAAACAACAAACTCCGCACTTAGCGGAGTTTGTGTGAATTATCACGCATTATTTATTTTCAGTTTCAAACAATGCAGCAACAAAAGATTTGGCAGAGAAAGGACGCAAGTCATCAATTTTCTCACCCACACCAATAAAGCGAATCGGCACATGAGTACGACTGGCAATATTAAACAGCACACCACCTTTAGCAGTCCCATCGAGCTTGGTAATGGTCAAACCGGTTAGGCCTACCGCCTCATCAAACATTTCGACCTGGTTAATGGCATTCTGACCTGTTCCGGCATCGACAACCAACATCACTTCATGTGGTGCAGTTGCATCAATTTTCTGCATGACACGTTTTACTTTGGTCAACTCTTGCATCAAATGACCTTTGTTATGCAAACGACCAGCTGTATCAGCAATTAATACATCTACGCCTTTGGCACGCGCACTTTCAAAAGCATCGAAAATCACTGAAGCCGAGTCTGCACCATTGCCTTGAGCCACGACCGCAATATTATTACGCTCACCCCAGATCTGTAGCTGCTCCGTTGCAGCTGCACGGAAAGTATCACCTGCCGCCAGCATGACAGTCTTGCCTTCACCTTGCAGACGTTTGGCCAGTTTGCCAATCGTGGTGGTTTTACCTACACCATTTACACCGACCACTAAAATCACATAAGGCGATTTATTCGGATCAATGTGTAGCGATTTTACCCGGGGTGCCAATAAAGCCACCAGTTCTTCCTGAAGCGCCTTATACAGTGAATGCGAGTAGATCAAGTCACCACGTTCGGTACGCTCAGTCAGGTTAGCAATGATGGTCTTGGTGGCTTCCACACCAATATCGGCCACCAGCAGCTGCTCTTCGACTTCTTCTAATAATTCATCATCAATTTCTTTACCACCGATCAGGATATTGACCATCCCATCGGCAAGGTTTTTACGGGTTTTGGTTAAACCCTCTTTCATACGGCTAAAGAAGCCACCTTTCGCCGCAGAATCTTCATTTTCAGTTTCTGTTACGACAGGTGCAGAAACTACAGCTGCTTCGCTTGGCGTTTCTACGATAGGCACATTGACCGCAGGTAAGCTCGGTAATGTGACATCATCATCTCCGATATCAGCATCAATCAAAAATTTGTTTTGCCCATTAGATTGCTGTTGCATGCCGAATCCTTGAAAAGCATTGCGTTAAAAACCCAGATTCTACCATAACTTGCCTGCTTTGCAGCTAGCAATGCAAATGCTGGACAAACATACCAAAAAGCTACAGCTCTTGGTTGCTTTCATCTCCGCATTTATTAAAAATAACCCTAAATACAAATGCCTATTTTTTGGGAGATCTAGTGTCCGCTACCTTTTTGACTGTCTCCTCTTTTTCCAGAATGATTAAACAAACGCTTTATCCACTTGGTGTCCTATTGCTGGGATTAAGTATTAATCAGGCCCAAGCCCAGACTCGTAGTGAATTATCACGCACCACTTTTGAAACCACTTTAAGTAATGGATTAAAAGTCATTATTCGGGAAGACCATCGTGCGCCCATGGTGATGACCCAGATCTGGTACAAAGTCGGCAGCAGTGATGAATCTGGCAATATTCTGGGGGTCTCGCATGCACTTGAACACATGATGTTCAAAGGTACGCATAAAGTTCCAAATGACGAATTTACCCGTCTGAGCCGGATTTATGGCGGTAGCATCAATGCCGCCACCTTTACCAATTACACCAATTATTATCAGCTCTATCCTAAGGCCTATTTCCCTATGGCACTGGAACTTGAATCTGACCGCATGAGCAATTTATTACTGCGGCAGCAGGACTTTGCGCCAGAAATTAAAGTGGTGATGGAAGAACGGCGCCAGCGTACCGATGACAACCCGCGCGCTCAGGCCTTTGAACGCTTTAAATGGATCAGTTATCCGACCAGCCATTATCGCCAACCGGTGATTGGACATATGAAAACCCTGAACAATATTCAGTTAAATGATATCAAAAAATGGTATCGGGACTGGTATAGCCCCAATAATGCCATTCTGGTAATTGTTGGAAATGTGGAATCGGAAGCGGCTTTAGCGCAAGTGCAAAAATATTTTGGAGATATTCCCGCGCGTCCAACACCGCCACGTAATGATGTGCTGGAGTTTGAACGCTTAGGCTATCGGCATATGGAAATTAACAGTAATGTTCAGGTGCCCAATCTGTACATGACCTGGAATGTGAAATCCCTCGGCACTGCCAAAAACCCCCAAGATGCGTATGCCTTGACCATTATTCGTAGCCTTTTGGACAGCGGCATTTCTTCACGCCTGCAAGACCGTCTGGTGCGTGATCGTAAAATTCTGACCTCTGTCAGCGCTTCTTATGATCCTTATAATCGTGGTGACAGCCTGTTTGGCATTTCTGCCTTACCTGCGCCAGGCGTATCTTTGCAAGAGTCACAACAAGCGATTCAGGATGAAGTGGATTTACTCAAAACCACCGCCATGACCCAACAGGAAGTAGATCGTATCAGCACCCGCTTTATCTCCAGTTTGATTTATAGTCAGGATGATATTGCCGGCCAGGCCAAAATGATTGGCAATCTGGAAGTCAATGGACTGAGTTATCGGCTGATGGATGAACTACCCAAGCATTTTGAAAGTGTCAGCGTTCAGGATATCCAGCGTGTCGCCAATGCCTATTTCGTCCGAGACAATCTCAGCACACTTTATCTCTCACCTGAACAAAAAGCCCAATAATGGGGATTGCAATGCGTCATCATCTTCGCCCTTTTTTACTTATTTTTATTTTAAGTTTTGCTTCTGCTGTTCATGCAGAAAATTATCTGGACCCTCAACCCGATCAAAACGATAATCCGAGTCAGTTACAGTCTATCCCTCTGTTGCAAAGCCTGAAAAATCTCAATCCGCAGCGTGAATTTCAGGCACCGTATATTCACGACCTGAACAATCGCTATCAGGTACGTACGCTATTTGTTGAAACCCAAGATCTTCCAATGGTGGATATCCAGCTGACCTTTAATGCCGGCTCGGCGCGTGATCAAGAAATTACTAAAGGACTCTATGGCCTGTCCAGCATGGCAGCCAGGCTGATGCGTGAAGGCACAGACAGATATAGTGCGAATCAGGTGGCGGCAATTTTTGACCAAGCCGGCGCACAATTTAGCGTACAGGCCTATCGAGACATGTTTGTGGTTCGGCTGCGTACGCTTTCAGATCCAAATAAATTGGAACCGGCACTCGGAATGATGATGGAAGTTCTAAAGAATGCGTCATTTAAACCCGCCAGTATTAATCTGGCTTTAAGCAATACCCAAGTGGGACAAAAGCAATTACAGGAAAATCCAAGCCGGCTGATGGATATTCGTTTTTATCGTACTCTATATGGTCAGCATCCTTATGCAGAACCAATCAGTGGCACCCAAGGCAGTACCAAGAAAATTAATGCCGAATTATTAAAACAATTCCGTGATCAGTTTCTGGTGGCGCAAAATATGAATATTGCTATTACCGGTAAACTCAGCCCCAAACAGGCGCTGGAACTGTCAGAACGGATTGCCGGCAATTTAACTCAAGGTCAAAAAGCAGCTGCATTACCACAGCCTGAAATTAAATCTGGTTTTGAAGTGGTGCATTTACCCTATAACTCGTCTCAGGCGCATATCACTTTTGGACATATAGGGCCATCACGCTTTACTGAAGACCGACTGGCCCTAGAAGTCGCCAACCGCATGTTTGGCGGGAGTGGATTTAATGCGGTACTCATGCAGGAACTGCGGGTCAAACGTGGTTTTAGCTACGGCGCTTATAGCTCATTCAGCTTTAGTCAGGCACCCGGAGTATTCAGCTTTAAATATTCTACACGGCAGGATCAGCTACTAGAGAGTATTCAGGTTGCACATCAGGCATTTATCAATTTTGTCAGCCAACCGATTGACACTCAACGTCTGGAAGAAACCAAAGCAGGCATGCTGCGCGCCTTCCCTAACAATTACAGCAGCAATGCCACCATTAATGCCCAGTTAGGCAATATGGGCTTTTATAGGGAGCAAAATGATTATTTATCCAGTTATCCGAAACGTCTGGCCAGAATTAGCGCAAAGGATGTGCAAAATGCAATACGCAAACATTTACATCCAGACCGCCTAACGCTTGTCGTGGTCAATAAAGAACTGGATAAAGATGCCTTGAAAATGCGCTTGGAGCAGAATTTAATGGATGCCAATTTCAATTTGCCAGCAAACCCTGTGCCTAAGGCATCTCCACCGAGAGCGGTGGCAGCTGACGCGCCCGCAGAGACTCCTGCTGATAGGCCTGCATCAATTTAAGATACTGCCCACGACGGATGTGCTGCTGCTCTAACAGAGCCAGTGCCAGATCCTGAGTTTGGGGCAAATTTTGCTGTTCAGAAAGTTGCCGAATCTGGGTGATTTGAGAGATGTTAAGCGGACGATAGAGAGCCAATGCGGCTAAAAATAAAATTACCACAACCATAAAAATGACAACAATATTATAAATCTGTTCCAGCTTGATTCTGCTGAACCATTGAATTAACTTTTCTGTATCTATAGACATACACTACCTCAAGTTAAAGGTAGTGTATGGTTAGGTTTATATAAGTTCAAGTCAGTAGCGCCATATTTAGCAGGGCTAAAACCCACGACTCTGCGGATTAGCTCATCATTCTGCTCAGAATAGTTGAATACAGCACCAATGCTACAATCACCAATACCAGTGCAACAGCAAATTTACTTAACCCCGCTTCTGCTTCAGGGGGATGCAGGCGATCTTCATCTGCAATTCGAACCAACTCGCCATTATAGAGTTTATAGAACTGCTCACGCTGATTGACATCCAGAGCACGGGTAAAGTCATACACCTCTTTACGTTGTGCCAGCCCATAATTACCCAGATGCGTATATTTACTAAATATAGCGTCATCCAGTTTTTTGCGATGCAAATGTGCAAGTTCCAGGATTTGCCCAGCAGTTGGTGGCATATCAAAGTTCACACCATCTAAAGTTCTTGTCATCATGGCTTTCTCCTTATTGTTTGATCTCTATTTACAATTTATCTTAATAATATTTATAAGTGTGTATAGTTTAGTCATGTAAACTATAACTAAAGTAAACGAATAAAATCGAATAGTTGACTTTTCCATTATTTTGTAATATTAGTTTAACAATACTAAGTTATATTTGTATTTAGACTGATTAGTCTGTCCTGTAATCATAATTAAAATTAAGGAGTTTTTATATGATACAACAACTCTCTCAACACGATCTGGAACATCTGTATGCAGATGCCGTGAATACCATCCAATCCCAAATGAACTTTGTGGATGCGGTAAAACAGCTTGAAGATGCAGCTCGTGCAGGTCATGGTAAAGCGGCGCTTTTTTTAGCAGAACTTTATTATCAAGGCTTCCGTGTAGAACGGGATTCACTCAAAGCGCAGTACTGGCAAAACATGGCCACCCTGCAAGCATGATGAAACGTCACCTAGGTGGCGTTTTTTTCCGCTCTTTTTTCGATAAATAGCAATAAATACATATTCTCTTACGAAATCTTGCAAAGCTGAAACAGTAATTTCATACAAAGTTCCTAGAATAGAGCCAGACACTTAATTGCACTTTATTCTAATGAAACCACGAAAAATTATTCAAATTGATCCGATCTGTAAAGAGTCTCTTTTCAAGATCACCATGCTGAAATCCCTAAGGAATTGTGGCGAGCTATGGGGCGCATATCATCAAGGCTGGGCCATGATGCGCGATCAGGAAGACTGTATTTTTCCCTTTTGGCTGAATCCACTGGATGCCAAAAACTACGCCAAGCAGCATTGGCCGGATTATATCCCGCGTAAAATCAACTCTGAAGATTTTGAAAATGCATTATTGCCGACCCTGTCACGACTGAATGTTACGCCAGCCCTGTGTAATACCAATGGCACCAGACTCAAACTGACTGCTGCACAAATGCGTCATCTATTTTTTTCTGAACAAAGACTGCACATTGCTTAAATAACATGTTATTTATAAAGACTAAAACCTAAACACTTAGAGATGTTCAGGTTGAATGCATACTCTAGGATTAATAATAAATTGACCAGTAAGGATGATTAAGCATGACCAATGTGGCACAGGTGCTCAATGAAAAAATGCATCAAGCTATTTATACCATCCGTCCAGATTCTACAGTTCTAGAAGCCATCACCTTGATGGCCGACAAAGGAATCGGGGCGCTTGTGGTAACCCATGAAGACAATGTAGTCGGTATTCTGTCAGAGCGAGATTACACCCGTAAAATTGCCCTGATGCAAAGAACCTCATTCGACACCACGGTTAACGAGATCATGACCTCTAAAGTGATTACCGTAACCACATCTACCACCGTAGAAGACTGTTTATCGCTGATGACTGAACGTCACCTGCGGCACTTACCAGTAGTGGAGAATGAAAAACTGATCGGTTTGATTTCAATCGGAGATCTGGTCAAGGCAGCAATGGATGATCAACGCAAACTCATTGAACAGCTGCAGCAGTATATTTCAGGTTAAAAGCATCTCTGGCTTTCTCTCCAATATTTGAAGCGCATTTAAATAACTGAAGATCAAGCTTCGATTGAATGTATAAAAAATCCCGGTATATAACCGGGATTTTTTATACTCGTGTTTTGGATAAAATCAGTTTAGACCTAATTTTTCTGCCACATAATCCGAGTCTTTATCACCACGACCAGAAAGATTGACCACGATCTTGACTTCTTTTGGCAATTTGCCTGCTTCACGAATTGCCCAGGCCACTGCATGTGAACTTTCTAAAGCCGGCACAATACCTTCTACACGCGACAAGGTCATGAAAGCATCCAGACATTCCTGATCGGTGGCGGTGGTGTACTCGACCCGGCCCAAATCCTTAAGCAGACTATGTTGCGGCCCCACACCAGGATAATCCAGGCCAGAAGCAATCGAATGTACCGGTAAAGGTTCACCCTGCTCATCTTCCAGCACATAGCAGGCCATACCATGCAATTGACTTGGTTTACCCAGTGTTAAGGTCGCCGAATGCATATCGGTGTCCAGGCCATGACCTCCCGGCTCTACGCCCACCAGCTTTACTTCCGGTTCATTTAAAAACGCGGTAAATGCACCCACTGCATTGGAACCACCGCCAACACAGGCCACCACATAGTCCGGGTTTGCACCAAAACGGTCATTACTTTGCACTTTGATTTCATCACCGATAATGGACTGGAAATCACGTACCATCATTGGAAATGGATGCGGCCCCACCACCGAACCAATGGCATAGATATAATTTTTCGGGTCTTTCAAGTATTCTTCAAATGCACTATCAACTGCATCTTTCAGGGTTGCTGTACCACGCGTCACAGAGATCAGGCGCGCACCCAGAATCTTCATTTTTACGACGTTTGGATGCTCTTTTTCAATATCCACCTGACCCATGTGAATTTCACATGGAATCCCAACCAAGGCACAGGCAGTTGCCAATGCGACGCCGTGCTGACCCGCACCAGTTTCTGCAATGACTTTGGTCTTGCCCATGTATTTGGCCAGCAAAGCCTCACCCAGACAATGATTGATCTTGTGTGCACCTGTATGATTTAAATCTTCACGTTTCAGATAAATCTGTGCACCGCCTAACTGATCTGACAGACGCTTGGCATGAAATAAAGGACTTGGACGACCCACATAGTTGGCAAACAGGTCTTTAAGCTCGTTCTGGAATTCTGGAGTATGGCGGATTTCCTGATAAGCGACATTGATATCGTCCATCGCCTGTTTTAGATCGGGCGGAATAAACTGACCGCCATATTGACCAAAAAAGCCGTCCTCATTGGGTAAAGCAATACCATTAATTTGATGAGCCATAATAATTCCTGAACTTTGGAATGTACAACAAATGACTTTATCCTAAAATAATGTGGTTAACCCACTCATAATTATAGATAAAGCCACTAACAGAAAAATAAAATTAACGCGCGAGATATTTGGTCATATCTTCAATGCCTTTCAAAGTCATTGGAAACATATGATCTTCAAAGATTTGCTTAATTAAACCAATGCTATGCGTGTAATGCCAATAGTTTTCTTCTTCGGGATTCAGCCATGCGGTTTTATCAAAATGCTGTCGCAGACGCTGTAGCCAGACCTGTCCTGCTTCATCATTCATATATTCAACCGAGCCGCCGACCGAGGTGATTTCATAAGGCGCCATACTGGCATCACCGACCACAATTACCCGATAATCGCGACCATAGGTATTGAGTAAATCCCAGGTATTCATGCGTGAACTGGAACGACGGATATTGTCTTTCCAGACATAGTCATACAGGCAGTTATGGAAATAAAAATAATCCAGGGTTTTAAATTCGGTTTTGGCTGCGCTAAACAGTTTTTCACACTGGGCAATATGTGAGTCCATGGAACCGCCGACATCAAACAGCATCAGCACCTTAATGCGGTTACGGCGCTCAGGCACCAGCTGTACGTCTAAAATACCCTGCTTGGCGGTTTCACGAATCGTGCCATCGATATCCAGCTCTTCGGCTGCACCCTGACGCGCGAATTTACGCAAACGGCGCAGTGCCATTTGCATCTGACGACTTCCCAGAATCTGCTCATCATCGAGGTTGCGATATTGACGCTGCTCCCAGACTTTCACCGCAGAGCGTTTCCGTCCCGGCCCACCAATACGCACCCCTTCCGGATGATCGCCATAGGCACCGAAAGGCGAAGTGCCGCCGGTACCAATCATCTTGTTGCCACCCTGATGTTTTTTATGCTGTTCGCGCAAGCGCTCTTCCAGCATTTTCATCAGCTCTTCTAATGATCCGGCTTTTTTCAGCTCTTCGCGCTGTTCAGGAGTCAAATGCTTTTCAAGCAGTTCAAGATCGAACCAGTCTTTGGGCAGCTTATGCACCTGATTCAGCAGTTCATCCAGATCAAAGGTCGCGATACCATCAAAATAGTCTTTCATGGCGCGATCGAATTTGTCGAAATAGCGCTCATCCTTAACCATTACAGTTTTGGCCAGCTGATAGAACTCATCCTGATCGGCAAAGACCAGTCCAGCCGCAACCGCCTGATTCAAATCGATCAGCTCACGGGTTGAGACCGGTACGCCGTATTTGCGTAAGGTATAAAACAGTCGCACAAACATGCGTGTTTCTCCCTTAACGACGTGACATAAAGGCTAGACGTTCAAGCAACTGTACATCTTGCTCATTTTTGATCAAGGCGCCGTACAAGGGTGGAATCGCTTTGGATTTATCAGTATTGCGCAAAATATCTTCCGGCATGTCGTCAGCCATGAGCAGGCTGAGCCAGTCAATCAGCTCAGATGTTGATGGTGGTTTTTTCACACCCGGAATCTGGCGCAATTTAAAGAAAACCTGCAAGGCTTCATTGACCAATGTGGCAGAGATATTCTCGAAATGTACATCGATGATTTCGCGCATGGTCGCTTCATCCGGAAATTCGATATAGTGGAAGAAACAACGGCGCAGGAATGCATCGGGCAATTCTTTTTCATTATTTGAGGTAATGATGACGATTGGACGCTGGGTTGCGGTAATGGTTTCCCCGGTCTCGTACACATAGAACGACATTTTATCGAGTTCATGTAGCAAGTCATTCGGAAACTCGATGTCTGCCTTATCAATTTCATCAATCAGCAAGACACAACGTTCTTCGCTGGTAAATGCTTCCCACAGTTTACCCGGCTTGATGTAGTTCTTGATGTCATAGACACGGTCATCACCAAGCTGACTATCACGCAGGCGCGACACCGCATCGTATTCATACAGGCCTTGCTGTGCCTTGGTGGTGGACTTGATATGCCAGGTGATCAGTCTTAGGCCCAGACTTTCTGCTACCTGCTCAGCCAATAAAGTTTTCCCTGTACCAGGCTCACCTTTGACCAATAACGGCTTTTGTAAACTACGGGCAGCTTTAACCGCCAACTTTAAACTGTCAGTCGCAATGTACTGAGCTGTACCTGAAAATTGTTGATGATCAGCAGACATGATTTAACCTTATTTTTTTACTTACAACGGTGAACTTTTCTTGTGAACACGAAGATTGCCCTTGTTCGACACATAGGTCGACCAGCAATAGCCAATCACAGATCCAATCCCAATGACAAATAAAATAAGTGACGCATTAATCCAAATCAGAGCTTGCTCTTTGGTCAACACACCAAACAGCAAGCCAAAGATTGCAGGTGCGATAGAGGCATTCGGCCCCTCGGATACCGTCGGTGTCAATAGAATGGCAAAGCCTAAAATCCACAAAAAACCACCCAGTGGCTTAGGCAGGCGCCTGGTTACGCCATACCAGCACCATAAAGCAATCAGGCTGCCCAGCAGATAAACCGCAACAGCAATGCTCTGTTCAGGAATTGAGTCTAAGACAGCAACATAACCATTCATTTCACAACTCCTGAATTAACATTAAGCGCCACGCAATCCTTCTGGAGCGACTGCATTCGGATCAATCAAGCCTTCTGGCGGCATTTGCAAAAAGAAACCACGTGTAGCAATAGAATCCATCACATGCAATACATTGGCACGTGCCAGTTTACGCGATTCGCTCAGTTCAAGATGCATGACAAAAGTCGCACGTCCAAATGCGGCTTGTACGGGCTCAGACAATACGCTGAGTGGCTCGAATGTTTCAGCTTCGCTTTCATCCGCAGGACGCGCCACATACAGATACATTTCACTTTTTTTGCTGGATTTGTAGATAGACACTTGCATGTTTCAAACGACTTTTCTGGAAAAACATCCGCAAGGATACATCAAAAAAAAGACAGAAACATTAGCCACGTCTCATGCATCAGTCGTGATTTTGTATAATTGCTCTATCTTTAACCAATCCTGCAAGCGATCACTCGCTGACTTTCATCTGGGTCGATAAATAAGATTCATCCTGATGCAGCACCTGAATCAGTGGCTGGGTTAACAGTTCATAGCGCCAGCCCAGCAGATAATCCGGCAGATCCTGCTCATCCTTATGAAAGACCACATGCTGATACAAGGCATTCAGCCATTTTTTACGCATCAGCACTTCTTTTGGAATTGAGGTTTCATCGACTACATTTTGAATGATGTTATCGATCTTTTCGCCGATATCTTTGGAGGAATGACGGATTGGACGCGCCAGACGTAACGGCCAGCTTTCCGGTTCCGGCAAGAATTTCAGCAGATCCAGAATGGTTTTACCATGTTCACGAACCACATTTGAACGGATATCTTTGACTTGACTCAGCTGGAAGTTATTGCGCGGGAACTTCTCGACCAGATCAATCATACTGACATTCTTTAAGATAAAACTACGTGGCTGATTCAGTGCTTTGGCAATCTGATCGCGCCAGACCATCAATTGCTGTAATTGCATCAGCTGACGGCGTGAATGCCGGTAATTGCCGACATCCTGATATAACAAGGCTGTTGGTGTATCTTCGCCAATTTCCTGGGTCAGGAAACGACAGTCTTGCAGAGCGAAATCGAGCAGGTATTTCGTATCCAGATCCTGCTTGATCTTCTCGGACAGTTGCACCAGATAATGCACATCATTGGCCGCATAAAGTAACTGTTCTGAGCTTAATGGACGTGCCAGCCAGTTCGAACGGGTCTGGTCTTTTTCGATATCCACTTCCAGCATCTGCTTCAACGCATTCTGATAACTAACTTGCAGACCATGCCCCAGGAAAGACATGCCCACCTGGGTATCAAACACATTGGTCAGCGATTTCTTTTGGGTATAGTGATAAAGCAGATCTATATCTTCGCTACAAGCATGAAAAATATTCTGCTGGGCGTTAAAAACTTTATTGAAGAACTCAGTCAGATCCAGGGTGGTTCCATCCAGCAAATAGACCTTGTTGTCTACATTGATCTGAAACACACCCAGTTTCGGCCACAAAGTATCGACCTTGATAAATTCGGTATCCAGCCCGTAAACAGAACTCTGATCCATCAGGTTCAGCACAGGGTATAAATCGTTTTGATGTTGAATAAATTGAAACATAAAGACTGAGTCTAAAATTAGATTCTCGATAGATCCATATTAACTGATCTATAGAATTTTTGTATAAAAAATAACGCTAATTCTGCTCTATCTAGCAAAAATACCCCTTATTTATTAGGCTCTGGATTTTAAATAATATCTTTTTTATATTAAAACTAACAAGATTTTTAAGTCTATCTTACTTCATGCGCATCCGGTTATGTACGGCCTGACTCAAGGTATGACTATCGACATATTCCAGTTCACCACCCTGTGGTACACCTTGGGCAATTCGAGTCATCTGGATCGGCAAATGCTTGCTGGCTTCCACCAGATAATGTGCCGTGGCCTGACCTTCTACCGTCGCATTAGTAGCGAGAATGACTTCCTTCACCTGACCATTGGCCAAACGGTGCAACAAATACGGAATGCCAATTTCTTCAGGACCAATCCCATCGAGCGGTGACAAATGCCCGCCCAGTACATGGTATTTCCCTCTAAAGCTGCCACTTTGCTCAATCGCCATAACATCTGCAGGTGATTCCACCACACAGAGCAATTCATCATCACGATCTAGCGACGTACAGATATTGCACACTTCATCTTCAGTCAATGAATGACAGACTGAGCATTCATGAATGTAGTTGGTCGCCTCAGTCAACGCATGCGCCAGACCAATTGCACCTTCACGATTTTTCATGATCATATGCAATGCCATACGTTGAGCCGATTTCGGCCCAACGCTTGGCAAAATGCGTAATGCTTGAACCAGTTGATCAAAACGATCACTAAACATTGCGCATTCTTCCTTAGAACATACCTGCCAGACCCGGTGGTAAACCCATACCCGAGTTTGCTGCTTTCATTCTTTCATCAGAGACCAATTCTGCCTGACGTGCTGCATCATTCATTGCAGCTGCAATCAGGTCTTCAATCATGTCTGGATCATCCTGAAGTAATTCAGGGTTGATTTCGATACGCTTCACTACATTGCGGCAAGTCATAGTGACTTTGACCAAACCACCGCCCGCTTCGGCATGCACTTCAGTTTGTGCCAGCTCTTCTTTGGCTTTTTTTACATTGTTTTCAACTTCTTTTTGCATGCGCTGAGCTTGCTGCATCAACATATTAATGTTCATAAATATCTCCGAACATAAATTTATAAAATTAGATAAGATCTAAACCACGAGTAATATCACGAATAATATCACCAATCTCTTCTAAACCAACAGAAACACGAATTAAACCTTCGCGAATACCTGCTGCTTCTTTGGCTTCAGGCGATAATTTACCGTGTGTAGTGGTTGCCGGATGGGTAATGGTTGATTTCGCATCCCCCAGGTTACCGGTGATCGAGATAAACCGGGTATTGTCAATGACTGTCCAAGCGGCTTCACGACCGCCTTTCACCTCAAAAGACACAATGCCACCAAAACCCGTCTGCTGTTTCACTGCCAGCGCATGACCGATATGCGCAGGCAGACCGGCATAATAAACCTTCTCTACCTTTGGATGCTGATCCAGAAATTCAGCCAGTTGCTGCGCACTTGCTGAATGCTCACGCATACGTAAACGTAACGTTTCCAAGCCTTTCAGGAATACCCATGCATTAAACGGACTCATTGAAGGACCTGTGGTACGCACATAACCAAAGATTTCTTCCAGCAGTTTATGGTTTCCAACCACAGCTCCACCTAAGGCACGGCCCTGACCATCCAGATATTTAGTCGCAGAATACACCACCAGGTCTGCACCAAATTTGAGGGGTTGTTGTAACACTGGTGTACAGAAGCTATTGTCGATTGCCAGTAAAGCATCATTGGCATGGGCAATATCAGCCAATGCCTGAATGTCAGCCACTTCTGCAAGCGGGTTTGATGGAGATTCAACAAACAGTAATTTGGTTTCAGGCTGGATGGCATTTTTCCATGCATCAAGATCGGTCAAATCTACAAAATCGACACTAACCCCAAATTTTGCGACATATTTTTCAAATAGCGAAACAGTCGAACCAAAGACTGCACGTGAGCAGATGACGTGATCACCTGCTTTCAAAAAAGCCATGGTCACTGCCATAATGGCAGCCATACCTGAACTGGTAGCAACGGCGCGCTCTGCACCTTCGAGTGCCGCCAGACGTTTTTCAAACATGGCAACGGTTGGGTTGGTAAAGCGAGAATAGATATTGCCCGGTTCCTGACCTGAAAATTTCGCAGCAGCTTCGGCGGCATTTTCATAAACAAATGACGATGTTAGAAAAATGGGTTCAGCATGCTCACCCTCAAAGCTACGGGTATGACCTATACGGATGGCTAAAGTTTCTAATTGATATGAAATATCGTCTTGCTGGCTCATCGCTCTACCTCAGCCCTAAGGCTGCCTTTTGTAAAAAATTGCCAACATTTTGAGCGCCTATGCTATTTCAGGTCAAGGCATAATAAGCAATTATTGCTTAGACTTCGATCAATCCTTCCCCGGATACGGATATTTTATTTACATGATTCAGTTAAAACAAAACTTTCAGCGCCAGCAAAAAAAATTGAAACATTTCAGTGCCCGGATGTTTAATGCCTCCTCTCTGATTCTGTCGCAAAAAACGCCTTTTGAATATATTGCCAGCACCGAGTTTTGCAAGATTCGCTATTACGCCTCACCCGATAAGAAATACAAGGAGCCATTGGTATTTGTCGCCCCTCTCGCCATCAATATGGATATCTATGATCTGTATCCCTATCGTTCGCTGGTCAAGCATTTTCAGCATAGCGGTTTTGATGTCTATCTGGTGGAATGGAAACGTTTTAACTTTAGACATCGTCATTTAAACTTTTTGTCTTTTATTGATGCAGCCATTCCTCAATCTATTGAAACCATCTGCAAGCATTCGGACAGTCAGTTCATTTCCCTACACGGCTGGAGTATGGCTGGGGTATTTGTCACGCTTTATACCGCCTTGCATTCGCCTGAACATGTCAAAAATTTGATGGTCGTTGGCAGCCCCATCGACAGTTATGCATCAGGACGGGTCGGCAAACTGTTTTCGACCACCAATAAACTGATTTCTAAAAATAAAAATCTGCAACAGGCCATTCATCAGGGTCATATTCCAAAGCAATATATTCATACGCCCGGCATTGTAAATGCCTTGGGCTTTAAGTTACTGGATCCGATCGGCTGGCTGAAAAGCCAGAAGCAGTTTTTGCTGAATCTGGATCATGTCGAAAATGTCTATGAACATGCCACCATGGGAAATTTTCTGAATAAGATGATTGATTATCCGGGCGGGATTAATCAGGACATGGTCTTACATCTGTGGCTGCAAAATCCTTTAAAACAAGGTTCAATCACCTTAAATGGTCGTACTGTTGACCTTAAGAATATCAGCTGCTCGCTGTTGGTCGGTGCCGGCCAAACCGATCAGATTGTCACAGAACAGTCAGCTAAGCCTTTGATAGAATTGACAAGTAGCCAGGATAAGACGTTTACTCTGATTCCGGGTGGTCATCTGGGCCTGATGTCCAACCAGAAAACAGCCAATACGTTCTGGCCCAAAATGATGACCTGGCTGGCGCAGCGCTCTACACGTCTTGATGCTTAGCGCATCTGCGTCAGCATCGCCAAAAAACATTAAAATTTATTTACATATTCAGAGGATACAGCATGATTCAGTCAGTAGCATTTATCGGCTTAGGTGCCATGGGTTATCGTATGGCAGCACATTTACCCAAGCAGTTTGATACCGTCTATGTCTGGAACCGCAATTTTGACAAAGCAGAGCAACATGCTGCTGAATATGGCACCCAAGCCGTTACGCTAGAACAGGCCGTTCAGGCAGATATTATCTTTTCATGTTTGCCGACCAGTGCCGATGTAGCACAACTTCTGGAAAATTTGTCGCTTAAATCCGGCTCAGTCTGGGTCGACTGTACTAGTGGTGTACCGGATTCCGCGCAAAAACTGGCAGCACAACTGGCTGAACGTGGGGCGATCTTTCTGGATGCACCGGTCAGCGGTCAAACCATTGGCGCTGAAAATGGCACCTTGACAGTGATGGTAGGCGGCGATGTCCAAGGTTTTGAAAAAGCCCTTCCTGCGATGCAGGCTTTTGGCACACTGATTAAGCATGTCGGTGAATCTGGCGCAGGTTTTGCAGTGAAAGCTGTGAATAATATGTTAATGGCTGTAAACCTGTGTGCGGTCGCAGAAGGCTTTACTACGCTGAAAGCACATGGAGTCAACCTGAATGAAGCACTGGATTGTATTAATGCTTCAAGTGGTAAAAGCATGGTGACCGAAACCGTATTGCCGCAGCGTATTTTAAATCGCAGTTTTCCTGTAACCTTTGCCCTGCCACTCTTAGCCAAAGATACCGGCATCGCAATCGATCTGGCGCGTGAGGCTAAACTGTCTGCGCCTGTGCTATCATTAACCCAGAATCTAATTCAGGCGGCCAGTGATCTATCGGATAAAAACAGTGATTTTTCCAGTGCCGTGAAAATGTATGAATCATGGAGTAATATTACCATCGAGTAATATCTCGCCATTGAATAATGATAACAAAACCTCATATTGTGACTAGTAGGCAGGCACATATAGTGGATAACCCAGAGGAAACTCGCATGAAGAAATTTTCTGTTGCAGCATTAATTGGCTTAGCAACTTTGTTCGGGGCTTCAACATCGGTTCTTGCATCTGAACAGGAATGCAAAAAATTGAAAAATGATCATGACGTGATTTATGCGTCTAAAGGATTCTGTTTTAAAGATCCAGAAGCAAAAGCGAAGTTCGGCAATGACAATTGCTATACAACCAAGCCAAAATTCTCGGAAAAAGAGCAACAGCGTCTTGACGTGATCAAAGATCGTCAGAAAGAATTGAACTGTAAATAATTCAATTCAATAACGCTCAAGGAATGTACTTATGACTTATGATGATCAGAATATTTTTGCACGAATTCTACGCGGTGAACTTCCTGCGATTAAAGTGTATGAAGATGACCAGGTTCTTGCATTTATGGACATCATGCCGCAAGCAGATGGTCATACTCTGGTCGTTCCGAAAGCACCAGCCATCACTTTACTAGATCTAGATCCTGAAGCTGCGGCCTATACGATTCAAATTGTACAGAAGGTTGCGAAAGCAATTGAAAAAGGTTTGGGCGTTGACGGCATTGTCCTGATGCAATTATCAGGTGCTGCTGCTGGCCAGACTGTACCGCATATTCATTTTCATCTAGTGCCGACTTCTCTGCACAACTTGGGTAAACATGCTGCCCAGATGGGTGATCAGGAAAAAATTAAAGCGCTGGCTGAAAAAATCAAAGCTGCACTTTAAGTTTAACTGAATAAAAAAAATGGAGCTTCGGCTCCATTTTTTTATTCTACTTAAAGCATAAAACTTTAGAAAAAAAAGCGAATCATTAAGATAATAGCAACCAAATTATCTTTAAATACAAAAAAATGAATGTGTAATATTACAAAACTTACAAAATACAACATTTAACAGATTTGAAATATTTCCTTAATCTTACTGTCTTATTTGTAATCGATACTTGGCACCAATAGAGCGGTACATGTTTTAACACATGACTGAAACTTGTTTTAAGACGATGAATAAAAAGTCTTTATTGGAGCAACACATGAAAAAAACGTTATCTGCATTAGCAATTGGGGCAACAATTTTAACACCAGTCATGGCAGCTGCTGCTGACGTTAAAATTTATGGTCGTGCACACGTTTCTTTAGATTATCTTGATGATGGCAAAGATTATAATGAAGTCGCTCTATCTTCAAACTCCTCCCGTCTGGGCTTTAAAGTTGATCATCAAATTAATGAAGATCTAAATGTATTCGCGCAGATTGAACAACAGGTCAACTTTTCAAGTGGCTCAGACGACAGTGAAGATTCTGTAGACTTTGCAACACGTGATACTTTTCTTGGGGTGAAAGGCAACTTTGGTCAGGTTAAAGTCGGGCGTTTTGACAGTCCATTTAAAGCCGCACGTGGCCCGGCAAACTTCTTTGGTGACCAGGTGGGTGACATTCGTACATTAACACGTGCTTACAATCACCGCTTTGATGAACGTAACCCGAATACGATTGAATATAAAACACCTAAATTTGCTGGCGGCTTCACTGCAACCGCAGCTTTATCGTTACATGATGGCACAATGATTGATACTCGCCCACCTGTTAATGATGAAGATCAAACAAAGGTTAATGAAAAGTCTCAAGCCTATGACTTGGGTTTAAATTATAATGCGGGTCACTGGAATGTCGCGGCTGCTTATGAGCATTATGCAGAAGATGTGAGTCGCGGTGAACGAGATGGTATCCGTTTAGCAGCAGCTTATAAGTTAACACCTGAACTTAATGTGGGCGCACTTTACCAGTTTACCGCACTCGATAATGGCAGTGGCACCAATGCAGATGCCAATGTTTTCGGTGTAGGCGCGGAATATAAGCTGACCGATAAAAATACCTTACGCGGTCACGTGTTCCACCGTGACATCGATACAACTGATGCTAACTCTACCCTGCTTGCACTGGGCTTAGAGCATCGCCTGGATAAACAGTTCCGTGTTTATGGCAACCTGGCAGCTATGCTCAATGACGATAATGCCGACCTGACACCATGGTCACAAGCCCGTAGTAACAAGGCAGGTTCAGCCCAAGGTGTAAAGGCAACTGGTGAAACTGTAATGGGCTTATCTGTAGGTATGCGTTACGACTTCTAAGCTTTACCCTCCTCCAAAAGCTTAAAAAGAACATGCTTCATGCATGTTCTTTTTTTTTGCGTGTTTTTATTGAAAAAATAGTAAAAAGATTGCGATACAAAGCTACAACCCCCTTCTAACAACAGGCTTACACAGTTTGACTGATTTATCCTTATATTTTAAAACCAAGCATTTCTATCAGATTAAAAAATATAAAACCACACAAATCAGAATAAAAATAATTTACATTTAAATAGATAAATATAACTGTTTTAGTCGGATTTAAAATCTGAAAATTTACAAAAAATAATAAAAAATATTTAGAATATTTTTTGTTTAATTCAATTATATTTCATTTATTTTCAATATCTTATAAATATATTCTTATTTAAACTGTATCGTCTATTTATTTTTTAGTTACAATAGATTAATAATATACAACAAGTCACAGACAGGCTTAGTCGAATGAGCTTAGTTCCCAAAAATCTAAACCAGAGAGTAGTTAGAGAAATAACTGCCATTTTAATTATCAAAGTTATTTTACTGATGATCATTAAAAACATCTGGTTTGATGCACCTACGATTCCTAAAAATTTTGACAACCAAGTCGCCGAGCGTATCGCCGGCAATCCTTCCCAAATCCAGGAGACACGTTGATGATTTCTGAAAGCGTGGTCGATCTCTCGCGGTTCCAGTTCGCTATGACCGCGATGTATCACTTTATTTTTGTTCCGCTGACTTTAGGTCTGGCTTTTCTGCTTGCCATCATGGAAACCACCTATGTGATTTCCGGCAAAGAAATCTACAAAGACATGACCAAATTCTGGGGAAAACTGTTTGGTATTAACTTTGCCTTAGGGGTAACCACAGGTCTGACCATGGAGTTCCAGTTCGGAACTAACTGGGCTTATTACTCGCACTATGTCGGTGATATTTTTGGTGCACCACTGGCAATTGAAGGTTTAATGGCCTTCTTCCTTGAATCGACCTTTATTGGCTTGTTCTTCTTTGGCTGGGATCGCCTGTCCAAAGTGCAACATCTGGCAGTTACCTGGCTGGTAGCTTTAGGTTCGAACATGTCTGCGCTGTGGATTCTGATCGCCAATGGCTGGATGCAAAACCCGGTTGGTTCTGTATTCAACTACGAAACCATGCGTATGGAAATGGTGGACTTTGCCGCACTGATCTTTAACCCGGTTGCTCAGGTAAAATTCGTACATACAGTGTCTGCAGGTTATGTCACAGGTGCTATTTTTGTACTGGCCATTTCAAGTTATTACATGCTGAAAAAACGTGACTTGCCGTTTGCACGCCGTTCTTTTGCCATTGCAGCCATCTTCGGGCTTGCGTCTACACTTTCAGTGATTTTACTGGGTGATGAATCAGGTTATGAGCTGGGCGATGTCCAAAAAACCAAACTTGCGGCGATTGAAGCAGAATGGGATACGCATCCTGCACCAGCAGCATTCACCTTATTTGGGATTCCAAATGCAGAAACCCAAACCACTGACTATGCGATCAAGATTCCTTATGTGATGGGTCTGATTGCAACCCGCTCCACCACTGAACAAGTGACTGGAATTAAAGATCTGATTGCTCAGCACGAACAGCGGATCCGTAACGGTATGGTGGCGTATGAACAGTTAGAGCTGCTCCGTGCAGGAGATAAATCACCTGAGCTTAAAGCGGCTTTTGATGAATCACAAAAAGACCTCGGTTATGGCTTGCTGCTGAAAAAATACACACCAAATGTTGTTGATGCCTCTGATGAGCAAATCAAAGCAGCGGCTAAAGACACTATTCCACACGTACCAAGTCTGTTCTGGGCCTTCCGTGCCATGGTCGGTTCTGGCTTCTTGATGCTGCTTCTCTTTGTTCTGGCTACCTTTGCGGTTGCGAAACGCAATGCTGAAAACAAACCTTGGTTATTAAAATTTGCCTTATTTGCACTGCCTTTACCTTGGGTGGCTGCACAAACTGGCTGGTATGTAGCAGAAGTCGGTCGTCAGCCTTGGACGATTGGTGAAGTCTTACCAACTCATCTTTCAGCCTCCAGCTTAAGTACTGGCGATGTATGGGGTTCAATCCTGGCATTGGCAGCCTTCTACACGGTGTTATTGATTATCGAGATGTATCTGATGATCAAATTCTCACGCCTTGGTCCAAGTTCCCTGCATACCGGTAAATACCACTTTGAAAAGCTTGCAGCAGAAAAGGCAAATGGGGAGACTCAAGCATGATCGAATATGAATTACTCAAAATAATTTGGTGGGTGCTGGTCGGCGTATTGCTGATTGGCTTCGCCCTCACCGATGGCTTCGATATGGGCTCTATGGCGATCATGCCATTTGTGGGCAAAAATGATAACGAGCGCCGTGCTGCAATCAATACCATTGCCCCGCATTGGGATGGTAACCAGGTCTGGTTCATTACTGCCGGGGGGGCTTTATTTGCTGCCTGGCCAATGGTTTATGCAACAGCCTTCTCTGGCATGTACTGGGCATTATTACTGGTACTGTTTGCCTTATTCTTACGTCCGGTCGGCTTCGATTACCGCTCTAAACTGGAAAATACCAAATGGCGTACTTCCTGGGACTGGGGCTTGGCGATTGGTGGTGCAGTTCCGGCATTAGTCTTTGGTGTAGCGTTTGGTAATATGTTCCTCGGTGTGCCTTTTACCCTGGATGAAACCGTACGTTCTACCTACACAGGAAGTTTCTTTGCCCTGCTGAATCCATTTGCGATTGTGTGTGGTCTGGTCAGTTTATCGATGTTATGCGCACATGGTGGTGCATGGCTGATGCTGCGTACTGATGGCGACCTGCGTCAACGTTCTGCCAAAGCGACACAAATCATGGGTCTGGTCTACTTGGCGACTTTCCTTGCTGCGGGTGCATGGTTGTATTTTGGAAACATCCAGGGTTATAGCCTGGTGATGCCTTTTGACACCAATGGTGTTGCCAACCCATTAGCAAAAGAAGTACTGACCAATGCCAATCCGGGCTGGATGAACAACTATTCAACTTATCCAATTACAATGGCAGCTCCAATTGCCGGCATTCTAGGGGGATTAATCATTGTACTGGCTGCAGGTAAAAACAAGGCTGGCTTGAGCTTCCTGGGTTCTTCTCTGGCAGTCGTCGGTGCAATCTTGACTGCCGGTTTTGCCCTGTTCCCGTTCCTGATGCCATCCAGCTTAAATCCGACTGTCAGTCTGACGATGTGGGATGCGGTATCCAGTAAAAACACCTTAACTGTCATGACAGTTGCAGCTTGTATTTTTGTTCCATTGATCCTGATCTATACCACTTGGTGTTATTACAAGATGTGGGGCGTGATTACCAACAAACATATTGAAGACAATTCACACAGCCTGTATTAAGGCTGTGCACTAAGGAGACAAAATTATGTGGTATTTTGCCTGGATTCTGGGTGTACTGATGGCGTGTTTTGCCAGTGTGATTGCTGCAATTTATATGGAACAACACCAAGACCTGGATGAGGAATAAAATATGACCGAAGCTGCGCTTGAGAAAACCGTTGTAGACAAGAAACCAAACAAATTTGCGATGATGATTTCCTGCATGCTGGCTTTTCCTCTCGCCGCAGTGTTATTGGTTCATCCCTCTGCAATGCTGGATGCCAACGGTGAATATAGCCATAGTGCCATGATGTATATCATGATTGGTATTTCTGGAGGCTTTGTACATGGTGTCGGTTTCGTACCTCGCCACTGGTTCTGGAAATGGCTATTTAGTCCATTTTTGGCTTGGCCTTTGATGATCTGGGGCTATTACACCTGGTTTTTCAGTTAAGTTTTAAGACGAAAGAAGCCCTCGATTGAGGGCTTCTTTATATCGTTTATCCATTTCTGCTTTTTGTTGTACGCTTATATCACTCTGCATTTGGAAGCAATTTCCACATTGAGCATGAATGTAATGAAGATACTTTTCTTTACCCGCATGTCTTAACAATATTTGTAAAACCGGAACACATCCGACTTTTAGAATAATTTATCGATGGGTATGAATCGACATCACAATTCCCATACCTGCGAGCATAGAAATCACCGCCGTTCCGCCATAACTCATGAGCGGCAATGGGTCTCCAGTCACCGGCAAGATACCACTCACCATGCCCGAGTTTAAAAATACAAAGAAGAAAAAGGTCAGTCCAATAGCTCCGGCATATAAACGTCCAAAATTATGAAAACTGTTTAAGCCAATCATCAAACAACGAATAATAATGGCAGTAAATAAACTGAACAGCAGAAAAACACCAATAAAACCGAATTCTTCGGCATAGGTCGACATAATAAAGTCGGTATGATGCTCGGGCAGATAACCCAAATGCGATTGTGTCCCTTCAGTATAACCTTTGCCTGTGGAACCACCTGAACCAATGGCGATTTTGGACTGAATGATATTCCAGCCTGCACCCAATGCATCCGACTCCGGATCAAACATCGTGGTAATACGTTTCTTTTGATACTCTTGTAGTACGAACATCCATAAAACTGGTGCTGCCACAGCCAGTGCTGCTGCCGCACCAATAATCAGACGCCACGACATCCCGCTTAAAAACAAGACAAAAACACCCGGAATCACCAAACCAATATTCAAGTCAGGTTGGAGTGCAACCAAAACAAATGGTATAGCCAGTAAAATTAATGCACCGACAATATGTACAAATTTGGGAGGAAATGGCTTACGTGCAAAATACCAGGCCATCATCAAAGGCATGGCAAATTTCATCACCTCACTCGGTTGCATACTCCCAATACCAGGCAAAGTAATCCAACGCGTTGCACCCAGGCGTTTTTCACCAATCACAAACACCAAGAGCAGCATGAATATGCCAAAGGCATACAGGTAGGGACTGATCGCCTGATAGACTTTCGGTGGAATCTGCGCACAGATAAACAGCAGCACAAAACCAATCCCGAAACTGATTGCCTGACGAACAACCATCCCGGAGTCTTCAGAGGTCGCGCTATACACCACCATCAAACCCAGGATTGCATTGAGAACCAGAAAGCACAACAACCAGGGATCAAGGTGCAACTTGGTCCACCGGGAGGAATCTTGCGGGTTAATACTACGTCCATCACGCAAAGAATGACGTAAAAACCGATACTGCTGTGAAGGTATCATTGGCCAAAAGGTGAAAAAGAATGATGGCAAAATTATAAGTGAAAGCTATAGGGAATAGATCGCTATAGCCAGATTTATTCTGCTTTTATTCAAATTTTATCGAATATATTTTTAAGCCTGAGCTTGTAAAATCAGCTTGGCCAGTTCCAGATCATCTGGATAGGTAATTTTAATATTATCGGAACGTCCTTGCACCACACTCACCTGCTCACCGATATGTTCCAGTGCGCTGGCTTCATCGGTAATGTTAGCACCATCCTGCAAAGCCTGTTCAATCGCCCGTTTTAATGTGCCCAGCTTGGCCATTTGCGGCGTTTGTGCCTGCCAGAGCATGGAGCGATCCACCGTTTCCTCAATATCAGAACCGGTGACTACACGCTTAAGTGTATCTCGTACCGGAATCGCCAGAATCGCAGCCCGATCCTGTGCAATTGCCGTATTGACCAACTGTTGAAGACAATCCAGACTGACACAAGGGCGTGCCGCATCATGCACCATGACCCAGTCATCTTCAGAGGCCATTGCAGATAAATAATTTAATGCATTCAGCACCGAATTCACTCGCTCTGCGCCGCCCAAACAAAAATGTGCTTTTTCCAGATTGGAAAATGGCAGCATTTTTGCGACATTGTCCTGTGTACCAATCGCTAATACATAACCAGTCAAAGGCAATTGATTCAGACGTGCAACGGTATGTTCAAGAACAGTTCGTTGTTGAAGCGTCTGATATTGCTTGAGTTCTGTTTTAGAAAAACGGCTACCTGAACCTGCAGCAGGAAGAATGACCCATAATTTACGGGGTATTTGTTGGCTCAGGTGACTCATTGGTTCGCAGATCTACTTTAGAATTTGGATTAAGATAGATGGGTTTATATTGAGTACTGATCGTGCTCATTTGAATAAAAGTTTCACGTGGCTTAATCAGGCCAAGATCTAAACGCGCATGTTCTTCGATGGCTTCAATACCATTCTTTAAATCGTAGACTTCTGCCGCCAGAACGCGATTACGTTCTTTCAGCTCATCATTCAATTCCATTTGCTGCTGGATTTTCTGGGTCAGCTGCTGATGATCATGATAACCACCTTCACCAAACCAGTATAAATATTGAAACCCTGCGATCAAAATGATCGCAAGGCCCAACAGTACTTTACTCGCAGTCGAGTCGAATACATTTAACATTGACATAAGTCGCTTAGTTCAAACCTTTAAACTCAGCTTTACCGCGATATGCAGCATTAGTCAATTCTTCAATACGAAGTAACTGATTATATTTCGCTACACGGTCAGAACGGCAAAGTGAACCGGTTTTGATTTGACCTGCTGCTGTACCTACTGCAAGATCCGCAATGGTTGAATCTTCAGTTTCACCTGAACGGTGTGAAATCACAGTAGAGTAACCATTTTCTTTGGCAAGATAGATCGCATCTAAAGTTTCAGTCAAGGTACCGATCTGGTTATATTTGATCAGGATCGAGTTACCTACTTTTTCGTTGATACCACGTTGCAGGATTTTAGGATTCGTTACGAACAGGTCATCACCTACCAACTGGATCTTGTCGCCAAGAATCGAAGTCAGGTAAGACCAGCCTTCCCAATCCGACTCATCCAAACCATCTTCAATTGAAATAATTGGGTATTGGTTTACAAGGCCAGCCAAATAGTCAGAGAACTGGTTGCTGGTGAACGCTTTGTTGCCTTCGCCCGCAAGAATGTACTGACCATTTTTGTAGAATTCTGAAGATGCACAATCCAGCGCCAGCATAATGTCAGAACCTGCTTTGTAGCCAGTTTGACCAATTGCTTCAAGAATAACCGTGATTGCTTCTTCGTTAGAACGAAGGTTTGGTGCGAAACCACCTTCATCACCCACAGCAGTGTTTAAACCTTTTTTGTTTAAAACTGATTTTAAAGAATGGAAGATTTCAGCGCCAGCGCGTAAAGCTTCAGAGAATGAAGTGAAGCCCACTGGCTCAATCATGAATTCTTGAATATCAACGTTATTGTCTGCATGTGAACCACCATTGATGATGTTCATCATTGGTACAGGCATGGTCAAAATCGAGTTGTTGCGAAGGTCTGCAATATATTGAAAAAGAGGAATTTTCTTTTCATCAGCAGCAGCGCGTGCAGCAGCCAAAGATACAGCTAAAGTTGCGTTTGCACCCAGTTTTTCTTTGTTTTCAGTACCGTCTAAAGCAATCATCGTGTTATCGATGTCTTTTTGTTCGAATACAGATTTACCAAGCAAAGCATCACGGATTAAGGTGTTTACATTATTTACCGCAGTTTTAACACCTTTACCTAAGTAACGTGCTTTATCGCCATCACGAAGTTCTAAAGCTTCACGAGAACCAGTTGAAGCACCAGATGGTGCACATGCACGGCCAACTACGCCAGATGCTAAGATTACGTCTGCTTCGATGGTAGGGTTACCACGAGAGTCCAAAATTTCACGTGCACGAATGTCAACGATTTGGCTCATGAACTATTCCTCAGTTGATTAATATGAGCTGCCTTTAGGGCAGCGCAAGAGTGATAAACTCAGTGTGTATCTAACTTTTCGAAACCTTTGACCAAGGTATCCAATTCTTTTAGCTGTGCCAAGAAAGGCTCAAGTTGAGACATGCGCAATGCACATGGGCCATCACACTTGGCTTTCTCTGGATCAGGATGTGCTTCCAGGAACAAACCTGCAAGACCGGTTGCCATACCTGCACGCGCCAATGTGGTAATCTGGGCGCGGCGTCCGCCAGCAGAATCGGCACGGCCACCTGGAGTTTGCAAGGCATGCGTCACATCAAAGAACACAGGCACATTCATTTCTTTCATGATATCGAAGCCC
Organism: Acinetobacter sp. YH01008; assembly: GCF_013420435.1. Lineage (NCBI taxonomy): Bacteria > Pseudomonadati > Pseudomonadota > Gammaproteobacteria > Moraxellales > Moraxellaceae > Acinetobacter > Acinetobacter sp. YH01008. The sequence continues at coordinate 167,917 of NZ_VOYD01000003.1, read as the reverse complement.
AGCATGTCTACAACCAGATTGTTATAGCCAAATGCTGAACCACGCTCACAAATGATCAGTTTGTCATTTCCTGCTTCCAGACACTTATGCAAAATATGACGCATTTCGTGTGGTGCAAGGAATTGTGCTTTTTTGATGTTGATGATGGCATCGGTTTTTGCCATGGCTTCCACCAGATCCGTCTGACGACTCAAGAAAGCCGGCAGCTGGATAATGTCCGCCACTTCTGCAACAGGCGCCGCCTGGTACGGCTCGTGTACATCAGTGATGATTGGCACATTAAAATGTTTTTTAATGTCAGCTAACCACTCGAGACCTTTGTCGAGGCCTGGGCCACGGAACGAGTTCAAGCTTGAACGGTTGGCTTTATCAAAGCTGGCCTTGAACACATAGGGAATACCCAAACGTGTACAAATATCGACATAAGTCTCAGCGATCTCAAAAGCCAAGTCTTTAGATTCAAGTACATTCATTCCGCCGAATAATACAAATGGCAAATGATTTGCCATTTGTATATCACCCAAACGTACAATTTCTTGTGGTTTTAATTGCGACATTTAAACTTCCTAGTTGTGTCCTACACACCGATTATTGAGTTTTTTGGTACTGCTTTTTCGCAGCATCAATGAAACCGGCAAATAATGGATGACCTTCACGTGGTGAGCTGGTAAATTCCGGGTGGAATTGTACCGCAATAAACCAAGGATGTTGAGGAATTTCAACTGTTTCTACCAGATGCTGTACCGGTGAATAACCAGAAATCTTCATGCCTTTTTCTTCAAGCAATGGGATATAACGGTTGTTCATTTCGTAACGGTGACGGTGACGCTCAATGATTTCTTCAGAACCATAGATTTCAGCTGTTTTTGTGCCTGCAACCAGTTCAGATTTTTGAGCCCCTAGACGCATGGTGCCACCCAAATCAGAGTCAGCAGAACGTTGCTGAACTTCACCGCGCTCATCTAACCATTCAGTGATCAAGCCAATCAATGGAGATTTGGTCGAACGGTTAAATTCAGTCGACGTTGCATCGCTAATGCCCACAACATTACGTGCATATTCGATTACAGCCAACTGCATACCTAAGCAAATACCAAGGAAAGGTACACCGTTTTCACGTGCGAATTGAATCGCCTGCATTTTGCCTTCAGTACCACGTTCACCAAAACCACCTGGAACCAGAATCGCATCGGCATCTTTCAATACTTCGTTCACGTCCTGGCTTTCAAGTTCTTCTGCATTGACATAGTCAATTTGGACTTTAACGCGGTTTTTCACCCCGGCATGTAAAAGTGCTTCGTTCACAGATTTATACGCATCTGGAAGTTCTACATATTTACCGACCATCGCTACACGAACGGTGTATTCTGGGTTCAATAATGCTTCTACCACGTTATCCCAATCGGTTAAATCCGCTTCAGGAAGGTCGTTATAACCAAAACGTTCGCAGATTAAATCATCAACATTCTGTTCGTAGAATGTACGTGGAATCTGATAGATCGAACGTGCATCTTTACATACCACAACGGCACGTGCTTCAACGTTGGTAAATAATGCAATTTTACGGATAGTATCTGCATCTACATCGTACTCGGTACGGCAGATGAGAATGTCTGGCTGAATACCAATCGACAGAAGTTCTTTAACAGAGTGCTGTGTTGGTTTGGTTTTTAATTCTGCTGCAGACTTAATGTATGGGAGTAACGTTAAGTGCATTAACATGGTACGTTTATGACCAAGTTCAACCATTAGCTGACGTACAGATTCCATGAATGGGAGAGATTCAATGTCACCTACTGTACCGCCGATCTCTACAATCGCAACATCATAGCCTTCGCCTGCACGCAGGACACGCTCTTTGATATTGTCAGTAATGTGTGGAATAACTTGCACAGTACCACCCAGATAGTCACCACGGCGTTCTTTGTTCAGAACATCTTGGTAAACACGACCTGATGTGAAGTTATTCAGTTTGGTCATTTTCGCACGACGCAAGAAACGTTCGTAGTAACCCAAATCTAAGTCTGTTTCAGCACCGTCTTCTGTAACAAAAACTTCACCATGTTGGAATGGGCTCATCGTCCCTGGATCGACATTAATGTATGGATCCATTTTTACCATGGTCACTTTTAAACCACGAGCTTCTAAAAGTGCAGCAACAGAAGCAGCTGAAATACCTTTACCTAGTGATGAAACTACACCACCAGTAACGAAAATAAAATGGGTCATTGGGTTTCTCGTACAATCGAGCCTAAATCGGCCTGCAATGTTGCGCAATTTTACTTTACCTTGTACCTAGAAAGCAAAGTCAATCCGCATCAATTCAAAGAACAATAAACAATTGACTATTCTAACAGCAATTCCAATAAAAAATTACTGTAAGTTCATATGATTTCTATCTTGTAATTTGCTGCTATAATAGTGTAATCCCCTCCACACTTTTCTGTTTGATGCAATGATGATGAAGAAATTTTTACTCTGTACCGTAATCCTGACTGGCCTGAGCTTGACTGCGTGTGTAAAAAAAGAAGCACCTAAAGAAGAAGAACAAGTTGAGGTTAATCCAGCACCTGAAGTTGTAACGCCTGAACCAGCACAATTTGAACCGCTTGAGCCGGTAGAAGAAGCGGTAATTGAAGAAGTTCCAGAGACAACTGTAGAAATTCAACGTGAACAGACAGCTAACACGACGACTGAAATTCGTCGTGAAGTGAAGAAGCCTGAACCTGTTGAAGCTACACCAGCTCCAACAAGAACGCCGTCAGAAAACAATCCAGCTCCAGAGCCTTCAAAACCTGCAGCAACGCCTAAATCAAACTCTGATTCAAACAAATCTGAAGAAGACGCTGTAGCTGATGCCATTGCAGCAGCGATGCCAGCGCTTGATTAATCAAGAGAATTCATCAAAAAAACCCAGCTTTTGCTGGGTTTTTTTATTACTCTTTTTTAAGCAGATGTCGGTGCAGAATTACGAGACAAGTGCATCAAATAGTCTGCCATTAATCGCGTAGCCCACGATTCTGTTTGCATCAGACCTTGATAAAATCCGCAATGACTGCCTTTTTTGGTGGTAATCACCATGATATTCGACATTGCCCGAATTTTTTCTTTATAAGGTTCCAGATTCTGGATATGACACACCGGATCATCTTCCGCATTTAAAATCATTAATGGAACTTTAATGTTTTCAAATACATAAATTGGATTCGTGGCCTTACTATAACTCTCATAGTCTGAAAAACCGGCCAGTTGATAATAACGCTGTTCAAACTCCGATAAGTCTTTTACCTCCAGCAATTGCTTCCAGGAAGGATAAATTTGCCAGGTTTCCTGATAAGGATGAATAAAGCGTTTGATTAGTTTTTTGGCCATGACTTTGCTATAAAACGGATGTACATGGGCAAATCCGGTTTCGGTGTTATAGCCTGGACATAAGGCAAAAGCCGCTTTTAACGGTGTTTGTGATCCCTCTTCTCCGAGATAACGCACCAGCAAGCCTGTACCCGCAGAAGATCCGACCCCATACAGCTCAGACTGAGGAAATCTATCCTGTATATACAGCAGTTGTTCACGTAGATCTTGGGTCGAGCCGAACAGGTTCATTTTAGCTACAGGCATGGGCAGGTCTGCATGCCCACGGCGCAAACACAAGGCCACTCGCCAACCGGTATGTTTATGCAGATCCTGTACCAGTTCACGCATCGACTCTGGAGAGCCGGTGATGGTATGTAATAAGACAATGGTCGGTGTATTTGCTGGCAAATCCAGCCCATACCAGGCAATACCGGTAATCCCGCCATCCGACATTTTTAGCTGTTCAAGTACATCATATTTAAGTTTAATCGTATGTTTTTTAATAAGATCCAAATATAGAATATGTGCGTGTGCATTGGCTAACCACGGCGTAGGACGATATTTTTGTTGCAGCTGCGGTAAGCGTTCAATGAGTCCTGAAAAAACACCATTTGGATGGTAATACAGGGTCGGTTCATCTGCGCCACTGAAGCGATCCAGATATTCACTGGACAGCTGACCCAATTTTTTAAGCAACATTTTCATCTGTCATCCTCTCTAGTTCGACTAGCTGTGATTTACAAACTTCATGCCGACTTGAATCAATAATTCGAATTAAGTTTTAACTTGGAATGACTGCATCCGTTGGCCCATTTGTACCGCTAAGGCTTCAAGTCCAGACTTAGGCCTGATCATCACTTCAAAATCAATGATCTGACCTTCTTCATTAAACTGAATCATGTCAACTCCCTTGAGTTTTTTATCGCTTACCTGAGCAGAAAACTCAAGTACGACATTGTTACCATCTTCACTTATAAATTCACGGTGATAAGTGAAGTTTTCAAAGACTTGGATCACATTGCTCAGAATAAAAAAGACCACCTGTTTGCCAGGATAAGGATGAAAAGCCACAGGGGAGCGAAATACAACATCCTCAGCAAGTAACTCATTCAAGATTGACATATCGCGGGTTGCTAACATCTCGTGCCAACGATCAATGGATTTTTTTGTAGTTTCGATGCTCATTTGAGGTTCCTTTTTTGTTTTGATATTTTAAATACAGAGCGCTCCCCCTTTATTAAAGGTGAGAAGTACTGCTTCACAAGGGAGATTCTTTCTTATAAATCCTCTCCTTTAATAAAGGAGAGGAAAAAAAGCAGGTTTTAATATTTTTAGATCACCGCTGCCAATTCAGCCCCCTGACGAATGGCACGTTTAGCATCTAACTCACCCGCTTCTTTGGCGCCACCAATCAGGTGTACACTTTTACCAGCAGATTTTAACTCATCAAACATGGCGGTATAAGATTCCTGACCAGCACAAATAATGACATTATCCACTTCCAACACCATTTGCTTATCATTGACGGTGATATGCAAGCCCTGATCATCAATCCTGTCATAGCTGGCACCCGCAATCATTTTCACGTCACGATGTTTAAGCCCTGTGCGGTGAATCCAGCCCGTGGTTTTACCCAGACTAGAACCCACAGAAGCAGCTTTTCGTTGCAATAAATAAATTTCACGGGATGATTTTTCCAGAACGGGAGTTTTTAAACCACCGACCTGATCATATTTGGTATCGATGCCCCATTCATCATAGAATTTTTCTGGATTGATACTGCCACTTTCCCCTTCATGGCTCAGAAGTTCCGCGGTATCAAAACCAATACCCCCCGCACCAATAATCGCCACACGCTGTCCCACAGCTTTACGCTCTTTTAACACCTCGAGATAAGATAAGACTTTTGGATGATCAATCCCCGGAATATCCAGTTGACGCGGGGTTACCCCTGTTGCCACGACAATCTCATCAAATGCTGACGCTTCAAGTTCTGCAAAACTGGCAGTATGATTTAACTTTAACTTGATGCGTGGCTGCAACTCGATTTGACGTTTAAAGTAGCGCAAGGTTTCATAAAATTCTTCCTTGCCCGGAATGGTTTTGGCAATATTAAATTGTCCCCCAATCTGTGCAGCCGCATCAAATACCGTGACCTGATGACCACGATTCGCTGCATAGACTGCAAAACTTAAACCGGCAGGACCTGCCCCAATCACGGCAATATTTTTCGCTTCGCCAACGTCTTTGAAGATGAGTTCGGTTTCATAACAGGCCCGTGGATTGACCAGACAGGTGGCAATTTTCATCGAGAAAATATGATCCAGACAGGCCTGATTACAACCGATACACGTATTGATCTCATCGCTACGACCCTGTTCAGCTTTAAGCACAAACTCAGAGTCAGCCAGCATTGGACGCGCCATGGAAATCATATCGGCATCACCAGAAGCCAGTACATACTCAGCCATCTCAGGTGTATTGATGCGGTTAGAAGTAATGAGAGGAACTTTTACCAGACCTTTGAGCTTGCGGGTAACCCAGGTAAAGGCTGCACGAGGAACCTTGGTGGCAATTGTCGGAATACGTGCTTCATGCCAGCCGATGCCGGTATTGATAATCGTGGCACCGGCTTTTTCAATGGCTTTAGCCAGTTGTACCACTTCATCTAAAGTTGAGCCACCTTCCACCAGATCCAGCATAGACAGACGATAGATAATAATAAAGTTTTCACCGACCATTTCACGGGTACGGCGCACGATCTCGATCGGGAAACGAATGCGGTTTTCATAGCTGCCGCCCCATTCATCATCACGATGATTGGTTCGCGCTGCAATAAACTCGTTAATCAAATAACCTTCCGACCCCATAATTTCTACGCCATCATAACCGGCATACTGTGCCAGCTTGGCACAATTGGCGAAGTCATCAATAGTTTGCTGAACCTCAGCTGAACTCAAAGCATGCGGCTTGACCGGGTTAATGGGTGCCTGAATCGGAGAGGGTGCAACATTTTCTGCCTGATAGGAATAACGGCCCGTGTGCAAAATTTGCAGGGCAATTTTCCCGCCTGCATCATGCACCGCTTGGGTAATCACTTTATGCTTTTCAGCTTCTTCGACACTGTCAAGCTTGGAGCCGCCCTGAAACGTCACCCCATGATCATTGGGTGAAATACCACCCGTCACGATTAAGGCCACGCCACCTTTGGCACGCTCTGCATAAAAAGCTGCCATCCGCTCATATCCGCCGGGTGCTTCTTCAAGCCCCACGTGCATTGACCCCATCAGCACCCGGTTTTTGAGTGTGGTAAACCCTAAATCAAGCGGGGCAAGTAAATTCGGATATTTAGACATTTCAACTCCTTAGCGTGCTGATGTGCTGGCTATTTTTATTCAGCTGATCAGATATTGCATTTATCGATCAGAATTATGCAACTTGTTGCACTAATATATAAATCAGAATTGATTTTTATGCAACATGTTGCATAATAATCCCGAGTCATTTTTTTGAGACGTTTATGTCTTTATCGCATGTGCTACTGACCAGCCTGATTGAAAAACCCAGTACCGGAATAGAACTGGCGCGGCGCTTTGACCGCTCAATGGGATTCTTCTGGAATGCGACCCACCAGCAAATCTATCGAGAGCTAAATGCCATGTCAAAACAGGGTTGGATTTCAACACTCGAAGAAGAAGATGCACATTCACGTAAAAAAACCTATCAGGTTGAACTGCCCGGTCGTGAAGAATTGGCTCACTGGATGATACAGCAAAGCCCACCGGCACAGTTGCGCGAAGAATTGATGGTACGCTTACGTGCTGAAGCGCAGCTTGGTGGCAACAACACATTAGCGGAACTGGAACGGCATTTAGTCCTGCACAAAGAAAAACTCAACACCTATCAGCAAATTTTTGCCAAAGACTTTGCCCAAGCTAATGAAAATGATCGCACCCTGTATATTCATAAAATGATTTTACAACTCGGCATTGATCAAGAACTTGGCTGGATTCACTGGCTGGAAACCGTTATTCCGCGACTCAAACAGTTTAAATAAACGATCGGGATAAAAATAAGGAGAATATTCATGCCCTTTTATCGCATGCCAGACGGCGAACAGCTGTTTGTACGTGAATACGGTCAGGGTCAACCGGTTTTAGTGTTGTCTGGTCTGGGCATGTTGAGCTGGCAATGGGCGGCCTTTTTATATCCGCATAAAAACAGGTTTCGTTTTATTATTCCAGAATGGCGTGGTTTCGGTGCATCCAAAGACTGTAAAATTCCAGCAAATCTGGATGCAATTAACTGTCATTGGCAGGATGTGCGCTCAGTGGTAGATCAGCTCAAGTTCGATCGAGTCATAGTCATTGCCTACTCTATGGGGGCAACCACACTTATGCATGGTCTGCACTCTGATCATTTCGCTAAACGGATCACGGCTTATTTGCATATTGATCAGACACCCAAAATACCGGTAGATGATACTTGGGCTTTTGGTCTGTTTGGACCAAAACATGACGAATTTAGGGAGATTTTGCAGCAACTGTCTGTTCTCCTCGCTGCACATCCGCAAATTCAATTTATTCGCGATCTAGATCAAACAGTACGCCAACAGATTGGCGCATTATGGCTGCGCTTTATCCAGCTGCAAAACAGTCATCCCTATAGTCTTAAAGCATTTGAGTTTTTACTGCATCAACCTCGCTTTCAAAGTTTATTACTGCCATCCAGCCGTGTGGACTACATGGCCTGGTATATCAACAATTATCTGTATCATCGAGAAGATTACCGTGAAGCATTAACCAAACTTCAATGTCCGGTGACTTTCTTTAGCGGCGCGCAATCCCGGCTCTATCCTTTTGAAGGACAGCGCCTGATTGCAGAAAGCCTGCCTCAAGCCAAACAGGTGATTTTTAAAAAATCCGGTCATACGCCCTTGCTGACTGAACCGCTAAAATTTTCCAGAGAACTCGGTGTCTTCTTGAAAGAGAATTCACAATCGAGTACTTCGGCAGTTTAAATATTCAGGAGAAAAATAATGAAAAAACTGGTGGTCTTTTCAGGTGCGGGTATGAGCGCAGAAAGTGGCATCAATACCTTCCGTGACAGCGATGGTCTTTGGGAACAGTATCGGATTGAAGATGTCGCCACTCCGCAGGCCTGGGCCAGAGATCCGCAACTGGTACAGCGCTTTTACAATGCACGCCGAAAAAATATTCTGGAGGCAGAGCCAAATACTGCACATCTGCTGATTGCGCAACTGCAACAAGATTATGATGTGCATGTCATTACCCAGAATATCGATGATCTGCATGAACGTGCCGGCAGCAGCAAAGTGATTCATCTTCATGGCAATATCCGACTGGCCAAAACCTCAGGTCCAGATGCACAAAGTACGACCGAATTCTATCCGGTTGAAGAAACTGATTTAGATTTAAACAAGCACTTTTGCACAGCAGGTTATCCACTGCGTCCACACGTGGTCTGGTTTGGCGAAGCCGTTCCTGCCTATGCAGAAGCCCAAAATTGTGTACAAGATGCCGATATTTTTGTGGTGATTGGCACCAGTCTGCAAGTTTATCCAGTGGCGGGATTGATTCATGACATTCCGGTATCTTGCCAGGCCTATTATATTGACCCCAAAGCAGACCAACAACAATTGCCGGTACAATTTCACAAGATCACCCAAACGGCCACTCACGGTATGCAACAGTTGATCCAGCTCCTAGAAAAATAATTTCATCACAAGACATATGCTGTGTCATGTTCAATGATGATTATTCAGGTATTTAGAAAACGTAGCGACACTTAATCATATTGGTTACAGCCTAAATACATCTAACTCTTACTGTCTATAGCATACACCTCGTGATTTTCTAAAGTGAAATAACCGTATCTAAGGCGCCACACTTAAACCAAATTTCTTCAAATTTGGATATTCATATGGGGCATCTTCAGCTGGATAACGTAATGACTCGAGCCCATAAATTTGTGCAATATTCCATAAAATACTTTCACCCGCAGGTAGAGTTTGTGGCTGAATTTTATAAATTGAATCCTGATAAGCGCTATCACTATCAACAAATTTCCAGCCCTGTTGCTTAAACGAGTCAATAATGTCTTCTAGCCAAGCCGCATTAATGGCTCTTACATGAAGTAAAAGCACATGCTTGGGTGAACGTCCTAATGTTTGTTGTGCTAAATTATCGTAATACTGTGCTCGATCAAGCAAATGAAACAGATAAGCTTGTTTTAATTTATTCAGGCTTTCTTGATCTTGTGCTTGCTGATACTGCAAAAACAGTTGATTGTAATACCAATCACTCGCATCGATGCTAACAGCTCCCGATTGATAATGATGGGTTATCAGCCATTGTCGTACTCCTTCCCTTTTTTCTAGCGTATTTCCCTCTTTAAGAAATGGAAATCGGTAACGTGGTACAAATCCGGGTAATGTAGAAAATATTTGATGTCCTTGCTCTATGTCTTTTAAATAATTTTTCAAGCTAATCTCATCTTTATTTAGGTTAAGATGTAAATTTCCATGATTGCCTATTCGATGCCCCTGTTTCCCCCATTCTGAAATCATCTGCAACCCTTTTTCTGTGCCAATTTTACTGACGCTTGGATAGACAATAGCCAAAATTCGCTTTTGTTTTAGGGTATTTAGAATGTCATTATTGATATGACAAGCATCTGGGTTATTGGCTGGGTCTAGTCCATCATCGAAACTGAGGGCGATCTGTTGAGCAAAAGCCACATGAGAAACACAGAGACATAGGCTTAAGACAATTTTTTTAATCATAAATGAGTGCTAGAGCTTAGAAAATAAATACCTTTTAACCTAGCATAATTATTCAAACTGATTGAACTTTACATCGACGGCTAATACGAAATTTATTTATTATCTAAGCTTATATATTGAATGGCAATTTTTTTAATGAATCACCACTTAGCTGTGGTGTAATGAGATTCCAGACATTATAAATGAGCGCCTATGTATCACATTATCGAGTGTGTTGGCTTTTAAATTTTAGTAACTTCAATATTTTTTTAATTGACAGAACGTAACAATCAATTTTTAATCAGCAGATTGTTGCATAAATGGAATTTTGGAATGCTGACTGATCTTGATGATTTTTACTGCTTTGCACAGGTGGTGGAACATGGCGGCTTTAGCGCAGCCGAACGTGCAACAGACATCCCTAAATCCAAGCTTAGCCGTCGTGTCCATAACTTGGAAGAACGTCTAGGTGTCCGCCTGATTCAACGCAGCTCGCGTCATTTTGCGGTCACCGATATTGGCATGAACGTTTACCGCCATGCACAAGTCATGTTAAATGCAGCACAGGCAGCACATGATCTGGTCGATCATCTTAGTACCGAACCGCGTGGTACGATTAAAGTCAGTTTGCCGGTTTTAATTGCCCAGAATGAAATCGCCAAAATCCTGCCAAACTTCCTCAAGCAATATCCAGAAATTAAAGTTCAGATGATGATCACCAATCGCCGGGTCGATATCATTAATGAAGGCTGTGATCTGGCACTGCGGGTACGCTCCAATCTGGATGACGATCCGAATCTGGTCATCCGTCAGTTTGAAAAAATTGAACAGCATCTGTTTGCAAGTCAAGGTTATCTCAATCAGTTTGGTGAGCTAAAAACCCCCGAGCAACTGGCTGAACATAAGATTCTGACTATGGCAGAAGATCATACCGAACAATTTCTGACCTTACAAAACGAGCAGCAAGAACAAAAGAAAATTCGGGTCAGTCCAACTGTATTGGGTTCAGACCTCAATATGTTGGCGCAACTTGCGGCTTCAAGCTGCGGGGTGACCTTATTGCCAGATAACGTGGTAGAGCAGTATGTGGCACGTGGCGAACTGGTACGGGTTTTACCTGACTGGAAAGCACCGCATGGTATTTTTCATGCGGTTTATCCCTCACGTCGCGGTCTGCTGCCTGCAGTCCGGGTATTTATTGACTATCTGGTCGCAGAATTAAACCATAGCTAATAAAAATATGGACAAAAAAATAGCTCATTCTTGGGGAAAAATGAGCTAGAGAAACAGGTCACTACAGCACAGTGAATAAAAAAGGAAACTTTGTAACTGACTCTCAGTCTAACCAGACTTCTATTTTCAGACCATTGTTTTGCTGTAGTGTTTTGTATATTTTTGTCAGCAAAAACGATGAACTTGTAAATTTGGCAAGTCAAAAGTTTTTAACAGAAATCCCGTCAAAATTTTAAATTTCCGGATAATCACCCGTGCCTTCAGGCCATGGAGAGAGTAATTCAAATCCGGTTTCGGTCACATAAACCATATGTTCCCATTGTGCAGACCACGATTTATCCGTGGTAACCACAGTCCAGCCATCTTTTAGTTCTTTGACACGAGCTTTACCCATATTTACCATCGGCTCAATGGTAAAGACCATACCCGGCACCAGCTTGATGCCTTGACCCGGCTGTCCATAATGCAGAATATTCGGTTGTTCGTGATAAACCTTGCCGATGCCATGACCGCAATACTCACGCACAATCGAATAGCCTTCACGCTGTGCAACGGTTTGAATTGCATAACCAATATCGCCTAAGGTAGCTCCCGGCTTCACTGCATGAATCCCGGCCAGCATCGCTGCATAGGTGGTATTGACCAGACGTCTGGCTTCTGGAGATGGCGTTCCCACATAATACATCCGGCTGGTATCACCGAAATAACCATCTTTGATGATCGCCACATCAATATTGATAATATCACCATCCTGCAACACGGTTTTTGAGGATGGAATACCGTGACAGACTACTTCATTCGGCGAAATGCAGGTGGTCTTGGTATAACCATAATAGCCAATATTGGCCGGTGTTACTTTTAGAGTATTGATAATAAAATCATGACAGAGATCATCCAGATATTCGGTCGTGACACCTGGCTTGACATGCTCCCCGATCATCGCTAAAACTTCTGCGGCCAAACGCCCAGATATCCGCAATTTTTCTACATCTTGCTCAGTTTTAAGACTAATCGCTGGAGCTCGCATATATCTATCCTCACTATGAATATCTGAATTATAGTCCCTTTTTTGTTACATATGTCACAGTTAGTGGATTTCATCACCGCAATTTTTCTGGAAATCAGAATTTCAACTGTTGCTTATTCATACAAACAATAATCTGAGAATTTTAAAGAAAATTCAGATCAATCCATACAGTGGGCTTAGATCATCTATTTTTTAGCTGATTATCAATCAGATATTTCTACCAAAATTTGAATGAATGGTTATCTGAGCAGCAAAATCAATAGATTCAAGGTCTGCAGCCTTAAAATAAACTCCAAAAAGCTGGACATATACACTAAAATCGCTTTCTTTTGGTCGATTGATCTCCCTTTATGACAAGTCTGCGTACCCGGGATATTGTCGCCCTAGGTTTTATGACCTTTGCACTGTTTATTGGTGCGGGCAACATTATCTTCCCTCCGATTGTGGCTCAACAAGCCGGTGAACATGTATGGCTCGCTGCTTTAGGTTTCCTTATTACTGCAGTCGGCTTACCTGTAATCACCATTATTGCGTTGTCGCGTGTTGAAGGTTCTATTCAGGCACTCAGTTCCCCACTTGGTAAAGCAGCCAGTATTTTACTGACTGTGGTGTGTTACTTAGCTGTTGGCCCTTTATTTGCGACACCACGTACCGCAACCGTTTCCTATGAGATCGGTTTTTCATCTTACTTTGGCAATGAATCTGGCAGCCTGCTCATTTACAGCATCATCTATTTTGCTGTAGTGACCATCGTGTCTTTATATCCGAACAAGATTCTGGATACCGTCGGCTATTTCCTGTCGCCACTTAAAATTATTTCTTTGATCATTTTGGGTGTAGCAGCCGTAATGATTCCTGCCAGCAATCCACCGGCAGCGATCAATAATTACGTTACCAGTCCGGTGACTGAAGGCATCGTCAATGGTTATTTGACCATGGACACTTTAGGTGCTTTGGTTTTCGGGATCGTGATTGTAAAAGCGATTACTTCACGTGGTGTAACCGATAAAAAACTGATTACCAAATATGCGGTGAATGCCGGCATTATTTCCGGTATTGGTTTAACACTGGTGTATTTAAGTCTGTTTAAACTCGGACTCGGTAGCCACGAAATTGCACCGAATGCAGCCAATGGTGCCATTATCCTGCATGCCTATGTACAACATGCCTTTGGTGATATGGGTGCTTATTTCCTGTCTGGCATGATTTTTATTGCCTGTATGGTGACTGCGATTGGCCTGACCTGCGCCTGTGCCGAATATTTCTCCAGTTTGACTAAAATTCCATACAAGATTTTTGTATTTATTCTGGTCGGTTTCTCACTGATTATTTCAAATCTGGGTTTAACCAAACTGATTGCCGTTTCGGTGCCCGTATTGAGCGCGATTTATCCACCTGCAATTAATGTGATTTTATTGAGCTTCTGCGCTAGCTTCTTCAAAAAACTGTCTCATGTGATTGCACCAGTGACGCTAGTGGCCTTTATCTTCGGTATTTTTGATGGAATAAAAGTTGCTGGTTTTGAATTGCCTGCCGTACTACAAAATTTGCCGCTCTCAGAACAGAATCTGGCCTGGTTTATTCCATCCATGATTGTATTGCTAATTGCAGCTGTGATTGACCGTATTAGAAACTAATCTTTCTAGGCTGTCTGATAAAGATCGTATTTTTACCCAAAATCTGGTTTTAGCGTGATCAATAATTGTCAGGTTTTACCCAAACGGACTTTTATTGTTTCTTACAGACAATATCAAATCATCCTGTGTGTCTATTTACTCGTGCTTTTTCCAGAAAGTGTGATTCATAATTAGGCTCGAATGATCCTATTTTTAATATAAATATAAATAATTTTTTGAATTTTAGCTTTTAGATACATGTTGTTGCTGACTTAAACCATCTTGCCCTCTGACTTATACACAGTCTTACATTCTATTGATTAACACTACATATCTTTGGCGTAGAATTTGCATTTTCTATCTGCTCACATCAAACAATTGCTAGCTATTGTTTTCATGACGATATGGAGGTGTAATCTGAATATATAATGCTTTACTAATCAATTGATTATGTATTTTTACGACTAAAGAAGGCCATTTTGACCCTGAAAGTGCAGCCCGATGGTTGCAAAGGCTGATATTAAACAGTACAACTGTATGTTCAATTCTGACTAACTTAATCTGCTTTAGTCTTCAATAACATAAATAAATGGGAGGGATGGAGATGTTATCATTACATTTCAACAAGCAAGTCTTCATTGACGCTCTTAAAGCCAACGACACCAATCTGGTGACATTTATATGCACTACTTTTGCACTTATGCTGACTTTAACCGTCCATTGCTTAATTCAAGGTAATTTAAAACTTGAATACTTTGGTTATGCGCTGATCGTCTCAGCTGCTTTCTTCCTATGGGCTGCCATAGACCAGAAATACCGATAATCAAATTTTAAATTAGCCCAGATGGATGATGTGGCCAGTCATCCATCTGGTAAAAAAACCAAAATATTACTTTTAAGAATAATTAAAATAGCCCACCAAATGCGCCATAGAGTAAAATCCCCGTTCCTCCAAGTTCTGCAATAATTAATCCCAGCATTGCCAAGCTCATCAGACTGCCAGGTAGATGAAACCGACCCAGTTGATGCGGTTGCTTAAACTGATTGGTGGTATCTTGCAGGAAACCATGCAGCATATAAGCTGCAATCGAAAAACTAAAAAATACGATATTCACCAGTACGCAGATCAAATTCATGGCACTGGATAAATCGGAATAATATGCCAGAACTGCCAGAATTAGCGTCGCTGGTGCATATAGCAGACTGCTACGATGGGCAATATCGACATAATAATGTGCGCGTGACTGTGGTGATTGACGGATCTGCCAATACTTCCAGACCCCGGTAAACATCCCAATCCACAAGAATATTCCACTAAAAATAATGGCGATTTTAACGGCCAGTGCAAGTTCCATTGATAGCATAAGCTCATTCCATATCTATTATTTTACTGACTTTTAAGTCATGCTTTGCGCAAGCATCCCTTCAAAAACTGTATAAAGTTAAAGCTTCATCAGGAAGCTAAAATCATAGTGTATCGTATGTCTGAATTTGAAACATTGACTCTACAGTGCCAGGATGGCTATCACTTAAGTGCACGCTTTTATGCGGCTTCTTCAGAATCTGAAAAACGTCCGGTATTGGTCTGTCCTGCCACAGGTATTACCCAACAGTTTTATCATCATTTCTGCATCTGGTTGCAAGCTCAGGGCTATGCGGTACTGGTCTTTGACTTTCGGGGAATTGGTGAGTCACTCGCAGGCCCTTTAAAACAGTCCAAAGCGAGCATTGTGCAATGGGGTCAACTGGATATTCCCGCCGCGATTGATGCTTTATTAGCACGTACTCATGCAGAAAAAGTGATTTTGCTGGGGCATAGTGCTGGTGGTCAGCTTCTGGGGATCGTACCAAATTATGACAAAGTTGCAAAAGTGGTGGCTGTTGCTGGCTCAACCGGACATGTCAAAGGACTTAAAGGTAAAACCAAACTGCTGGCGCCGGTCATGTTCAATCTCATTTTCCCACTGGCCCGTATGAGCAAAGGATATGCTCCGACTCAAGCCATTGGCATGGGCGAAAATCTGCCTAAAGATGTGGCGCGTGAATGGGCACAGTTCTGTAGCAAACCGGGCTATGTCATGAATGCAATGGGTAAAACCCTATTACCACGCTCAGATTTTCATGCTCAAATCACCTGCCCGATTATTTCGATCTGGTCATCGGATGATGAAATTGCAACAGAAGCAAATGTAAAAGATTTACTGCGTTTATACCCCAATGCAGATACTCAGATGATTGAGCTTCAACCTAAAAGATATGCGCATAAAGCCATTGGCCATATGCTGATGTTTAAAAAATCACATCAAAACTTATGGCCGGTGATTGAACAACAATTGACGGTTTAAATCAGATTTAGATGGTTATTTGCAAGCTGCTATGTTCTAATACACGCAGTTTGAGATGAGCCTCTTACAGTATATGGGCTTGACCTATATACGACTAGCCCCTAACCATGGGGCTTTTTATTGCATGTATGATTTTAAAAACGTATTAACATTTAGCCGAAAAATGCAATGATGCTTTGGATCACCACAGCATTCACAATATCAATAAAAAATGCACCACACAGCGGTACAATTAAAAAAGCTTTATGTGATGGACCATAGCTATTGGTCACCGCCTGAATATTGGCAATCGCTGTCGGTGTTGCCCCCATACCAAAACCACAATGCCCTGCCACTAATACTGCTGCATCGTAATTTTTGCCCATGATTCTAAAGGTCACAATTGCGGTAAATAAAATCAATACCGCTGTCTGCGCCAATAAAATGGTAATGAGCGGACCTGCCAAATCGGCCAGTAACCAGAGTTGCAGTGATAGTAAAGCCATAGATAAATACAGGGATAAAGACGCATTGCCAAATACATCGATTGCACGGTCGAAGATATCGACTTTCAGCACATGCTCCAAGACATTACGCACAATCACACCTGTGCCTAAAGCCCATACAAAAGTGGGCAATTCAAACCATCTTCCCTGGCTGAAGTCTGTCATCTGATTGGCGACAAAAATACACAGGGCAAACATCCCCAAAGTCGACACGGCATTACTGGATGTAATCAATCGGGTTTTCTTTGGATACTCAAAGGGTGCGGTGTTAATGTGCGATTCGAGCTGCTGTTCATTAGTCTCTTGCGCTACTGTTTCAGCCAGTTGGTTGCGTTTAATCAGGAACTTGGCAACTGGACCGCCCACAAGTCCACCAATAATCAAGCCAAAGGTAGCACTTGCCATACCAAGGACAACTGCTCCCTGGATCGCATATTGAGTTTCCAGAACCTCGCCCCAGGCACCGGCGGTACCATGACCACCCGTTAAGGTGACGGAACCGACAATCAAGCCAATCAGTGGATCAAGTCCAAGCGCTGTGGCTAAACTCATACCGACAGCATTTTGCACGACTACAAATAAAATGACACAGACCAAGAAGGTCAGGAGCGATTTTCCACCTTCTTTCAGTTTCAAAAAGTCTGCACTTAAGCCAACAGAAGTAAAGAACATCAGCATCAGGATGGTTTGAATTTGTGCGTCAAATGTGGCACTGATATTAAACAATTTATAGAGAATAAAGGCCGTAATCGCTGCGACTAAACCACCGATTACAGGTTCAGGTAAGTTATAGTTCCTAAAGAAGCTAATTTTACTAACAAGATACCGCCCAATAAAAAGAAAAAAAACAGCAATTACTAGAGTGCCAAAGGCATCTATTTCATAAGTCATAACATTCCCTATTGGCTTTGTTTTCATACAGTTTTGGGAAAGAGAGATGAAAAATCAATCATAGAAATGTAATGCAAGTTATTGTTTCTAATAATTGTTTAATTTATAGCCCGAATAGACGCAATTAACGTGATGGAATATCATAAACCCAGTTGCGCGCTTGCTGATCTGTGGTTGTCTCACACACATAGTAATCGTGATTCCACGCGTCTTGATGGAAGATTTCTTTCTTCGCATAAATGACTTTCTTTGAGTTTTCGACACACTCAAAGTTGTCACCTTGGTCTTTGACTTGAGTTCCATTAAGAAAACCGCCAATACAGAGGAATCGGGATTGTTTAGGCATGTTTTAGGTCAACTTGCTAAATCATTTTTCAATGTGGGGATTAAACGATTTATTGGATAAAGTGTAAAGCATTACCAATAAAAGTTTTTCAATATTGGACATACTCAAAAATTTAATTCTGAAGTTGTGAAAAGATACAGAATTTCATGCTGCAAAATTTAAATTAGATGTCAACTCCCACCCTTTCTGTGTCAATTCAAATATTTCCCCCTTATTACCAATATCACGTATTAATTTTTTATTTATTAATGACTCTAAGGCCTCATCATATTTAAAAAATTCTCTATTATTTTCCATACCTAATTTTTGAGTTCTAATTTTAATTTCTTATTTTCATAAAAAAAATAAGGGCTGAAAAATCAGCCCTTATTTTATACCGCTTATTACTTAATTAACAAAGCAAATCATAGATTTGCTCTTGCGCTAGGGAAAAGCCTTTCGGCTTTTCTTAATCCTAGCTCATTAAGTCAATTGAGCAGCAGCAATTTTCTTCGTATCAACATTCGCAGCAGCGTTAGTATATTCGCTCATCTTGTCGAAGCTTAAGTATTGATAGATGTCAGCTGACATACTATCAATTTGAGCTGCATATTGTTGGTATTCTTCTGGAGTTGGTAATTTACCCAATACAGCAGCAACAGATGCAAGTTCAGCAGAAGCCAAGTAAACGTTAGCCCCCTGACCTAAACGGTTCGGGAAGTTACGTGTAGACGTCGATACACAAGTTGTGTTC
This sequence comes from Acinetobacter sp. YH01008, assembly GCF_013420435.1. Classification (NCBI taxonomy): domain Bacteria; kingdom Pseudomonadati; phylum Pseudomonadota; class Gammaproteobacteria; order Moraxellales; family Moraxellaceae; genus Acinetobacter; species Acinetobacter sp. YH01008. The sequence continues at coordinate 149,103 of NZ_VOYD01000003.1, read as the reverse complement.
GGAGCTACACGTGCCTGGTTACCCATACATAATGAACAACCTGGCATTTCAGTACGCGCACCAGCTTTACCATAAATATTATAGAAACCTTCTTCCATCAACTGATGTTCGTCCATACGCGTTGGCGGAGCAATCCACAAACGAGTTGACAATGCACCACCTGGAACTTTCTCTAACAATTTACCAGTCGCACGGAAGTGACCAATGTTTGTCATACAAGAACCAACGAATACTTCGTCAATTTTCACGCCTTGAACGTCAGAAAGAAGTTTTGCATCATCTGGATCGTTCGGGCAGCAAAGAACAGGTTCTTTAATGTCAGCTAGATCGATTTCATACACTTTCGTGTATTCAGCATCCGCATCCGCTTTAAGCAGTGATGGATTCGCTAACCATTTTTCCATGTTCTCAACACGACGAGCCATTGTACGCGCATCGCCATAACCTTCAGAAATCATCCACTTAAGCATAGTGATGTTTGAACGAAGGTATTCAGCAACTTTCTCTTCAGAAAGCGTGATCGAACAACCAGCAGCTGAACGTTCAGCAGAAGCATCAGACAATTCGAATGCTTGCTCAACAGTCAGGTCAGTTTCCATTTCTGTCAAATCGATCTCAAGGATACGACCAGAGAAGATGTTTTTCTTACCTTTCTTCTCTACAGTTAAGTCACCCGCTTGAATTGCGTAGTAAGGAATTGCATGTACCAGGTCACGTAGTGTGATACCAGGCTGCATTTTACCTTTGAACTTCACAAGTACAGATTCAGGCATATCAAGTGGCATAACACCAGTTGCTGCAGCAAAAGCTACCAGACCAGAACCCGCCGGGAACGAAATACCGATTGGGAAACGAGTATGCGAGTCACCACCAGTACCCACAGTATCCGGAAGAAGCATACGGTTTAACCAAGAGTGGATAATACCGTCACCTGGACGTAAAGACACACCACCACGGTTCATGATGAAATCAGGAAGCGAGTGTTGCATTTGAACGTCAACTGGCTTTGGATACGCAGCGGTATGACAGAAAGACTGCATAACAAGGTCAGCAGAGAAACCTAGGCAAGCCAAGTCTTTCAATTCGTCACGCGTCATTGGACCAGTGGTATCTTGCGAACCAACAGTGGTCATCTTAGGTTCACAGTAAGTACCTGGAAGTACGCCTTGACCTTCAGGAAGACCACAAGCGCGACCAACCATTTTCTGTGCTTGAGTGAAGCCTTTGCCAGTTGCAGCAGGTTGAACCGGAGTACGGAACAACGTAGATACTGGAAGACCTAAAGCTTCACGTGCTTTAGTGGTCAAACCACGACCAACGATCAGGTTAATACGACCGCCAGCACGAACTTCGTCTAGAAGTACAGGTGTTTTAAGATCAGCTTCAGCAATTACAGCACCGTCTTTAGATGCAGAAACTTTCGCAGCAGCATGATCGATTTTAAGAACGATTTCATCGCCCATGTTCATGTTGCCAACATCGATCTCGATCGGTAATGCACCCGCATCTTCCATCGTGTTGAAGAAAATTGGCGCAATTTTAGAACCTAGGCAGTAACCACCGTCTTTTTTGTTCGGGATATGAGCAATGTCATCACCAAAGAACCAAAGCACAGAGTTGGTTGCAGATTTACGAGATGAACCTGTACCAACAACGTCACCTACGTAAGCAACTTGGTTGCCTTTCGCGATCAATTCTTTGATTTGGTTTAATGGACCAACTTCACCAGGAACTTCCGGGTTGATTCCGTCACGTACGTTTTTCAACATTGCATTTGCGTGCAATGGAATGTCCGGGCGGCTCCAAGCATCTTGTGCAGGTGACAAGTCATCAGTGTTGGTTTCGCCAGTGACTTTGAAAACTGTCAGTTTGATTTCTTCAGGAACGTCTGGACGTGAAGTAAACCATTCAGCATCAGCCCAAGACTGCATAACAGCTTGTGCATTTGCATTACCCGCTTTTGCTTTATCAGCGACATCGTGGAATGCATCAAATACAAGAAGCGTTTTCTTAAGCGCTTCAGCAGCAAGCTCAGAAAGTTCAGCGTTGTCTAAAAGTTCAACTAAAGGCGCTACGTTATAACCACCAAGCATAGTACCTAGCAAGTAAACCGCACGTTCTTTAGAAATAAGTGGAGAGGTTGCTTCGCCTTTTGCCAATGCAGCCAAGAACGCAGCTTTTACATATGCAGCTTGGTCAACACCTGCTGGTACACGGTTTTCAAGCAAATCTACCAAGTATGCTTCTTCACCAGCTGGCGGGTTAACTAGTAGTTCAACTAATGCAGCGGTTTGGGCATCGTCAAGGGGCTTCGGTGGGACTCCGAGTGCGGCACGTTCTTCAACGTGTTGGCGGTAAGCTTCTAGCACAGTGTTATTCCTCTTTTTTAAAAAATTACTTATGAATTCCTGCTTATTCCAAGCTTCACAAATAATATGGACTCCGAAATTTTACTAAATTTCCAGTTAAAAGTTAATGCAACTCAAGTGTTTCTTTGTGATGCTCGTTATTTTATAACTAAATGATGCTCTTAATGATTATTCAATAATCACTTTTAGATCAGATCTCAAGAAACAAGCCTATGAGCAGGCCCTTTTAACTGAATTTAATGCATAAAAAAGGCAACCATGATGTTGCCTGATTTGAAGTTAAAAAGATACTCCACCTTAGTGTACAGTGGTCGAGTTTAAATATTGCTGATATGAATCCCGGCAGCCTTTGAATTTCACCACGCATTCATCTTCACACATCGTGCTGTGATTATTGCTGGCAAATGAAATATCCACCTGATACAGCTTTTTTTCTTGTTCTAGCACCTTCTTTAAAAATACTTTGTCGCCTACGCTCAGGACATAGCGACTACCAGCAATAATGACTACACCATGTTCATCTTCTAAGAGCAGATCAGAATGATGTAAATATCTGACGACTTGCATATTGTGTTACTCCTCGGGTAATTGGAGTTAAATTCATTATTCAATATAAAGATAAGTATTTCTATATTTTAGATTTAGAAATTGTCACAAAGTGTACATTTCGCTTAGGCTATTTTTATTATTCATTAGATGTTTTTTTGTCTTTTATTCGGGTTGATAGTTTTTTTTAAAGAGATGCTGCATTATGCCCGATTCAGCCATTAAAAAAAACCGTTCCCTAGAACGGTTTGTAATCTGGTAATTCATCATGCGGCGTGGCAATACATTTTTCAGTAAACTCAGCGCGGACTTTTTCACGGGCTGCTTTTACATCTGCCTTAATCTCTTCGGCTGGAAGTGCGTAGACTTCATCAATAATGTTCAGAATAAAACCTTTGGTGGTTTCATCATCGATCTTGAGGGCATGCTCGATTGCTTTCTCTTTCTCAATCGCATTCTGACGATCCAGCATAATGGTTCGCGCGGCATTTCCCACACTTCGACAATAACCTTGCCACTGCTCTTCAGGGGTTAAGGGTTTCTTCTCGGCACAACCGGCCAGAGCCAGCATAAACGATAAAGCCAATAACTTTTTCATGAGTTTCTCCTTCCGAGGGGCAATATAAAAGATCGGGGAAGATTTGTCATTTAAAATGCCAGTATGACTCTAAATTTAAAAAAGCCCATCAATGGGCTTTTGTTTTTTAAATGATTAACCGCATGAAGCCTGAAGAATTTTTTTGCTGGCAGGATCTACAGTTACTGTCACACGCTCTTCACGATAATCCATGGTGACTGCTTGGCCCGGCTCGACCATACGTACAATCTGCGCCTGGGTTTTCTGTTTGATTTGCGCTTCAGTCAGGTTGGACTGACCAACCAATGTCATCGCCTGATCGGCAATACATTTAGGCTGGTTCATATGCAGCAACTCCCATTCTTCTACCACCTGTCCATTCTTTAAATGACAATATCCAACCTGGCCATTACTTTCATTACGTATTTCAAGCTTGCCACCCTGATTGACACAATAAGTGCTCGCCGGATTTGGCATACCTATTTTAGGCGCTTCCGTTTCTGATTGTGGTGTAGTGGTACAGGCGCTTAAAGCAACCGCCAGCAAACCGAACAGCATTGTTTTTTTCATGAGCGTGTATTCTTCTTCAATAATTCTGCACTAATTTAGCATATTTCCATACCTTTTCTAGGCACAAGTCTGTGTACATTGTTAATCAAACACCTTCAATAAAGTTTAAGAATAAAAGTATTGCTAAATTCAGTATTGCTATCTTGCCAACTATTTGATTGCTGAAGCTAGAGATGCGTGGAATCTGTTTAAATTGAGACGAATACTAATTTAGCGTTCTCAATTAAGTGATTCTTCATTCCATTATCAACACAATGTCATTACATAAAGTTTAAATAACTGCATTTTTAGATTTGTGATCTTTGCCAGATTGATTTACTATTTGATTGAATTTTAAACTTTCTACTGGCATGACAGACGATCTCCAACTCTCCCTCAAGGAATATCTTGCGACAGTTCAGGAAGTGGTCAAACTCACTTTCGATACGCCGGTATGGGTCAAAGCTGAGATTCGTAACCTTAGTATCAAAGCAGGTCATTATTATCTGGAACTGGCAGAAAAAGAGGCTGATAGCGATCAGGTCATTGCCAGTTGCCGAGCCACCATCTGGAAATTTAGCGCCCAGAAAATTGTCACTCAATTTGAACGTGAAAGCGGGATTGAATTAAGTCGTGATCTCAAAGTTCTGATTAAAGTCAAAGCCAATTTTGATCCACAATATGGTTTTTCTTTAAATATCGTCGAGATTGACTCGGGTTATACCTTGGGTGATATTGCCCGGCGTTATCAGCAGATTATTGACAGGCTAAGCGCTGAAGGGCTGATTCAGCGTAATAGAAACCTGCCCAGCCCTTTTGATTTGAACCGAATTTTAGTGATTGCTCCCGAAAACGCAGCAGGTCTCGGAGATTTCAGAAAAGATGCCGATGCACTACATCGTGCGCAAGTTTGCAAGTTTATCTATCACACTGCGACTTTTCAGGGAAATTCTGCCCCGCAAAGCATTATGCAGAGTCTGGCACAAGCTCTGAAACAATGGGCGAAAACCTATGACACTGCGCCAGATTTAATCGTCATTATTCGGGGTGGCGGAGCAGTCAATGATCTGGCTTATTTAAATGATTATGATCTGGCTGCCCTGCTCTGTAAACGCTCGGTTCCGATTTGGGTGGGCATCGGACATGAAAAAGACCACACCATTCTGGATGAGATTGCGCATCGCTCCTTTGATACTCCGAGTAAAGTCATCGCCGGAATTCGTAATCATATAGTCGAACTCACACAAGATGTCTTGAATTATTTACAGCGGATTCAGCGTTTATCTCAACAGCAAATTCAGGCCTACCAAAATCAGAATGATCAATTCTTAAAACTCATTCAAAGTCTGGCCAACAGCCAAATTATGGATGCCCTGCAACGTCTGCAACAGATCAAGGCCAATACCTCCAGTCTGGCTCAGCAACATACCCAACTAATCAATCAGCAGCTAGATGCCCTGATGCGGGAAACGCTATTGCAAAACCCACGACATGTTTTATCGAAAGGTTATGCCATCGTACGTCAGCAAGAACATGTGGTGGGTTCTATCAACCAGATTCAGCCCAGCGATCCGGTTCAGGTAGAACTGCAGGATGGCATTTTTTCAGCACAACTTATACAGGTACTTCCCCATGACTCATGATACTTTAAGCTTCCAGCAAGGCTATGACATCTTGAAAAAGAATGCGGAATTGCTCGAATCTCAGCAAGAACCGGACATTGATAATCTGATGAAAATCGTGGAAGAATCCATGAGCGCCTATAAAGCCTGCAAGGCACGTGTTGAAGCGGTGCAAAGTGCGCTAAATGACACATTTAAAGATTAGTGATTGAATGACTCTAGTTGAGTAGCTCAGGCTATTTAAGCATCTTTATATCATAAAAAACCCTCAAAAAATGAGGGCTTTTTTCAATTTAATTTACGCTATGAATATCCAGTTCCTCATTACTTGCCAATACGACAGAGGCTAAAATTGGCACCCCCAGAATAAAGGGTACAGCGAAGATCCATAAAACCACAGTCACTTCTGGATCAAAGAAAAATTGAATCGAAAGCGCAGTCAAAATAAGTACAGCGAATAGAATCATTGCAAAACGGATTATAAATTTAGTTGCCATGCGAACATACTCTGATGAGTGAAATTGTACTTTCAATATACACCTAATTTTATTAAGGCTTTATTGATTTTCAATTTATTATGATCTGATTTGATTGATTTTTTATATTTTAGCGCTGATTTATTGCTTCATTCATTTTTCTTAAGGATGTAACAGAAACATAATTTCAGCCATATTTCACAACTTTTTTGCAGCCCATTGCGCTTAAATTCTGATATTCATTGCTTCTACAGGTGTATACCCAAAGCACTGTACTTCATGACAAAGAAAATCACGAACATAAAAAGCCCAATATTGAATTGGACTTTTTTCTTTACTCTTCAACTTCTATGGGATTACCATCTTCAGGGCGAATATGCCGCGTGCCATCATCTGCAGGATCAACACTTGAACCATCTTTGGTAATCGTGTTGTACAGCTCATCCTCTTTCTTATCATCGATAAACTCTTCATCTTCGAAATCTTGAGGCTCATTGTCATCATCGAAGTTTAACGGCTTTTCTTCATCTATCATGGCGATCCATCACTTCTATAACCCAGAAAATATCATGCTCAAACATTTGATCGTTTCATTCAAGGGTCAAGCATGATCATTTGTGTAACCGGGTCTATATTGCGGTTTTCAAGCCAGATACATATCAATAGATACTAGCGTTCTTTGATAAGTCATTTTTTAATCATTATAAATAAAATACCCTCATCCTCTTGCGAAGCAGTGCTTCTCATCCCAGAAGGATGAGGGTATTTTCAGCATCTATTTAAATATGAATAAATTGAACATTTTTTGATCAATTAAAGATATCTAATGAAATCTAGCAATCATTTAAAAATATTTATCTGTCCTTATGATTAGAAACGCCAGTTATAGAACAAGTCAATTGCACGTTCTAAGGACTGACTCGCTTCCAAGTAAAGACGCTGATTCACCTGATAACGTAAAGTCAGCTTGTTCACCGGGGTAAACACCCCAACACCATAACGAAGATATAAATCAGGGGTAATATAGCCGGTCACCGACACCTGGGTATCATCCCCTGTTCCTTGTGCATCTAGTGCCAAACCACTCAAGCCAAACGTCCGTCCAATCTGGTTGGTGAGCGCGCGGGTTCCACCCAGGCCCAGACTGATACCTGCTGCGGCAATGGTATTATTCACATCAGATCTGAATCCTTCAGCCTGACTTAAACCGGATGCACCTTCGTTGATACGACCAGTAATCAAGGCATTTAAAGCTTCCTGCTCTGACAAGCCAGCATCATTATAAATCTGAATATTTGGACTTGAAGCAGTGCCCGTCACCCGTACCCCGACCGTACTTCCCTGAACCGACTTATTGGCATCAACATCCAGCGTCGGATTGGTCAACTCACCATTAAAACGGGCAATGGCACGGTTCAGATCCAGACTCTGACCATAAGCTTCGATTTTCACCCGCTGTGATACCCCGATCGCACCATTGGCACGCATCGCAGTTTCCAGACCCCGCTGTGACAGATTGACCCGGCCCAATAGCGGAATACGGCTATCAAAGCCCTGGAATATCACTTGATTACCCAGAGAAACCGCCACATCAGCCCGAATATCCCAAGGACGGGCAGATTTGAGAATAGCCAGCTGGTCATCACCTTCACGCACCACACGTACATCTGAAGAAAGTCCAACCACAGGTTCTGAGGCTTCAGGCATAGAAATTAGTGCACGTGGCACATCAACCGTACCACTTAGACTCAGCTTTTTATTGAATGGATACATGTCCAAGGTTAAATCGGGCGTAACCACGGCAGTAATTAAAGGTGCCTGACGAATCAGCAGATTTTCACCTTGCAGTTTTAACTGTACTCGCGGATCACCTTTCCAGTCGACTGAACCGGTCAATTTACCCACGCCACGACCACTGTTAAATGCACCATTAATACTGGCAGAATTCTGACGTATCGATGAATACAACTGCACATTGGTCAGATTCACCGGCAAGGAGATCATGCTGATCGAAGCATCTTTGACTCGAACCTCACCTTCCAGCAAAGGATCAGTTAAGGTTCCACTCACTTTTCCGGCATAGGACAAGGTGCCATCCAGATTACGGATGTCCTGAATAAAGGGTTTAAAGACTTTAAGCTGCACCTGATTAAAGGCAATTTCGCCACGCATCGGTTTACTGTCCCGATATGGATCAATAATGACATTGGCATACCCTGTCCCGATATCCGGAGTTTTTACATCCAGTCGAACTTGCAAGCCTTCTGCGACACTTTTTGCCACCAGACCCACTTCATCATATTTTAGGGTAGAACCTAAATAATCCGGGTCTTCCGAAGATAAGCCGACCACACCACTTCGGGTGACCAAACGCGCATCAATTTTTGGTTTAGCACCTTGCGCCCAGGCTGCCTTGGCATAACCATTCACTTTACCGGTCAATGCCAGTCCTTCAGGCAGGAATGCACTGAAATCATCCAGATCCAGGTTTTGGGTCACAAAGGATACGCTGCCACGGGTTTTATTGACCCGAATCGGTTGATCAAAACACAACTGGCTTTGCTGACTCATCCAGCAATGTGTACCGACAAACAGATCAGACTGGGCCGCATTATAAATCACTGCCGCATTTTGACGCTGTACCAAATGAGCACGCAAAGAGTCAAAATCACCTTTTTGAATCTGACCCAGCCAGTTATTTTGTGCATTAAAGCCACCGGCCAGCTGCACAAAGAATTTTGACAGTTTATTTTCTGCCTGAACTTTAAGGATATGCGCCGCACGAGTACCGGCAAGTGATATTTCCCCGCGTACAATTTCCCGTGAACCGCTACGCAAGCGATCCATTGTGGCAGTTAATAAGGTTGCTGTGGTCTGCGAGGTCGGCAACTGTCCGCGGACACGAATTTTTTGCACACTCATCAGGTTTTTAAAGGCAAAATTATCAATCGAAAGATTTGCCGAAGCCTGCAAACGTGGCTGCGCCTGCATATTGATATAGCCCTGCGCACGACCTCTTAAGCCCGGATATAACTCATACAATGCTGGTGCGTTGACTTTGAGTTGCAGATTCTGCGCATTGCCAGTGGCCTGAATCTGGTTGCTGGCATAAGACAGGAACAGGTTATTGGCTTCAAACTGCTCTGGAACAAAACCACGCTGATTTGAATTAATAATGACTGATAAATTACCTGTGCCTCGTACCGGCTTGTTATTTAACATACCGGCCAGATTCAAACGCTGGATCTGAATGCGTTTTAAGGCATCTGACCAAACCCCTTGGGTTTTTACATTGCCCGACAACTCGCCTTTCAGGTTGGCATTAAAATATTGCGGCTTAAAGCGGATTAATGAAGCGTTAATATCCCAGTCAATACCATTTGCCAGATTCACCAGACCATTGGCATTAATCTTGCCAGCGATACCATCATGACGCAATTCATTGACTCTCAATACTTCTGGTGTACCTGAAACACGCAGTTTCAGGATTCCCTGACTGGCTTGCAACTGACTGGCATTTAAAGCCCCATCATAATTGACTGCATAGCCTCTAAAACCACCGCCGGCTTTTTCATTATGGAATAATAAAGCAATGGTACTGTTACCGGTCAGACGTACTGTTTCGTTCTGTTCTGCCAGGCGCCCAGTCAGGTCTACATTAGACAGTTTAATAATCTGCTGATTGGGTTGTGCATAGCCATTGGCCTTGATCTGGCCATTTAAACGGTCTATCGGTGAAGCCGCAGCCAGACTTCGGGTATTTAAGTCCTTGGCGTTTAATAATGCAGTCCATTTCAACTGGCGTTTTTCTTGTGGCAGTTCAATTCGCGCATGACCGCTTAAGCTACCTGCCTGTGCATTGGCGCTATAATTGAAGCTCGGCACATTTAGAATATTATTTTTCAGATCCAGTTTGGCCTGATACATGCCTGCCGGCAGAAGACCTTGTTCGTGCTGTTCGACTTTGGTTGCCACATGAATATTCTGCTGGCCTTCGACCAGTGCCAGTTTCACATCGCCAGACTGACTGCTGAGCCAGCCGACATAGGGTACGGCGCGGTCGATATTTTGCCAGGCAACATCCAGAAGAATCGGTTGTGCTTTATTGTCTTTAACCGGATTCTGATCCAGTTTGATATTCCAAGTTTCATAACGGTCAAAATCTACCAGCGCCGTCAGATGCAGGCCATTTTCCAGATTGCCTTTTGAGGCAATATTGCCATCCAGGCTAGGTGGTAAAAAGTCTTGTACGACTTGCGGGATACGTTCATGCTTAGGATCAATTCCGTTTAATCGTCCGTTCAGATCCCAGCTTACCTGTTCGTTCCAGCCCACTGTCCCGGCAAGGCTAACCGCACCTTTCATCAGCTGGCCATTCAGATCGGTAATATTGAGCTGATTGACCAGATCGGTATACATCACCGCGTTATACTGGCCTTGTGGAATATTTTCACCGATCAGGTCGGTACGGACGTTCAAGTCCAGACGATCGATATCTCCATTGAACTCGGCAATCCCGTCTTTCGTAAACAGTTTCTGCTCAGTCAGAATCGGCCAGTTATAATCCTTAAATTTTAACTCGCCACGCATCGGCACCTGGGGCCGCATTGGATGTACGATGGCCCAACCGGTTAATAAATCGGGTGTATTGGTCGCTACGCCTGCCTGAATCGTATCCAGCGTGCCACGCGCCCGAACCTGAATATCATGAATATTCAAGCTGTCTCTTAAAGAAGGCAGATTGACGATTGCGCGGGCATCCAGTGGATATTTGCCTTCAAACTGCATTTTACCCGTCGCTTCACGCACCGAGAGATAACCCATATCCATGCGGGAATCTTCAAAGTTTAATTCGGTACCAGACCAGAGCGCATCATTTAATTCGATATTATAAAAATCAACTGCCGTGGTTTGGGTTTTAATCACCAGATGATCAAGGAGCAGATGATCGACGCGCAGCACAAAAGGCAAACGGATGGCATTGAACTTGAAAGGTTCGCTGCTAGACGGAGTTTTATTAATAATTTGCAGGTTACGGACATCTGCTTCATTCAGATGAATTTCTTTTTTGATGATCGCCCGCCAGCCCAGTTTTACATCAGCACGATCAATTTTGACATCGACCGGTTTCAGGCTGACCAGCACATTTTTAAGAATAATTCCACGCCATAAATTTCCGCCTTCATATTCATAATGAATAATTTGCTGGCGTTGTAATACCTGATCTAGCAGGAACTTACTGCCCTGATTGGTCGAAAACAGCAGCGCCAGCACAGAGAGCAGGAAAATGAGTGAGAAAAGTACCGACAACAGGATACTTCTCAATATACGGCGCTTTTTCGGCACAACGCTATCTTGTGGTTGTTGTTCTGGCTGTGGTTGGTTCTCGACCATGATCTACTCAAATAACTATTTTTAAAAAATGATGTTTTATAACTGCGAACCAATAAAGAAATGCAGACGAATTGGGTGATTGTCATCAGACAATCCAGTCGCCACATCGATACGAATCGGTCCAATCGGTGAGGCCCAACGTATCCCCACACCCGCACCATATTCGGTCGGATTACTGAACTCTTTATTATAAGCATTTCCGGCATCTGCAAAAACCGCAGCACGCCAGCCTTCCCTAAACTGATAGTTATACTCTAAGGAAGCAACCCCTAAGGCCTGACCACCGACTTTAAAGCCTTCAATTTCCGGAGAAAGACTCTTGTAATCAAAACCACGAATGCTCTGGTCACCACCGGTGAAATATCTCAGGTTATACGGCACTTTGGCAAAATCTTCAGTGAAGATATAACCGGCATCGGCACGTCCAACAAACTGATGATCTGCATTTTCACCCAATGAATAGATAAAACGCCAGCCTGCATTTACAATCGCCATATCTGCATCAGACAATAACGCCTCACTACCCAGCTCGACTTTGTAGGTCTGTTTGAAACCCTTGGTCGGATTGACCCGACGATCGGTATCGGTACGTGAAACTTCATAACCGACCAGTAACGACTGCTGTTCATCTTCGGTATTAAAGCGAAACGCTTCCGGAATCTGGTTAAAATCAACAGAACCATTCTGCTTCAAGCGATCCAGACGGTAACGCGCTCCAAAAGTACGCTGCCAGTTACCCAGCGGGTTTTTAATAATCCGGTCTACACCCAGCACTGCCGATTCAATTTGCAGACCTTCACCTTGAGCCACGCCATCACGTTCTTCGCGCTCATAACCACCGACAATACTGACATAATCATTCAGCGGATGGTGATAAGGAATGTTATAACGACCATCGATGGACTGCCGGATACCGGACAACTCGAGGTTGGCATCAAAAGAATGTCCGCGCTTATTTACAATGGCGCGGCGGTACTGACCACGTAGACGGATATTGGTATCTGTTCCATAACCCAGACCCAGTTCAGCACTGTTTAAACGGTCTGCATTTAAAGTCACAATCACTGGAACTTTCTTCTCTTCCCGCGCTTGTGCCTTTAAACGCTCCTGCTCATTTTCTTTGGTCTGCTGCTCGACCCGCAAGCTTCTTAAATTTGGATTTTCCTGATCGCGGCTACCGGCAAACTGGTCTTCATCGACGACATTTTGAGTGACTTCTTTAGCAGATGCCACTGAGCGATCAGGCTGTGTCGCAGTCGCCTGATCTTCAGAAAGTTTCTGTTCTTCTATCAGGCTTTGAATATCCGGTGCCAGCTCCAGCTCCCTGTCAACCGGATCAGGGCGAATTGCGTCCACCAGGGTATAGTTAAAATAGCGCGAGTTGGTCAGGTTATTGGCCAGGCTATTCACTCGCCAGAAGGTATAGTCTGCACCATCTTTCCAGGTGACCAGACTTTCGAGTACATCACGATCCAGCGGAAATTCCTTTTCAGGATCACTCATTCTAAACTCGACATTGCCCAGCTTGTAACGCTCGCCTGTCTCGAAACGTAGATTTACATCGGCCGTATTTTGTGGCTGTGCAATCTTGACATCATGCAAGCGCCAGTATGAATCAAAATAACCGTTGTTATTGGCGGCAGTATTAATCCGTTGTTTGGTCTGTTCATAATTGCCGTGATTGAAAATATCGCCCTCTTCCTGCTCAGGCAAAAGACTGATGACCTGGAATTGCGGCTGTTCCGCACCCGCTCCGCTAAATTCCAGATTTTGTGTAGTGATCAGCACAGGTTCATTCGGGGTGACAAAAACCCGAACGCGACTATCAGAGATTTTTTCAAACCTGAACTGGGCATTGTAATAACCGACTGCCTGTGCCGCCTGTCGGGACAAGGTTCGCAGTTGTGGCAAAGCGGAATTAAAGTCGCCAAAAGACTCCTGGGTAAAACTGGACAGTTTGGCTTTGATATTATTTCTTAAATTCAGATAGCCTTCAGGCTCAGCTCTACGATTCAGCATACCATTGCTTTGCGCAATACCTTCGCCGTTCATAATCACCACATCCGCACTAATTCGCGGAACTCTCGCGGTCATGATCTGACGTGGCGGACGGATTTTATAAAATAGTCGTTTAAAAATATTGGGACGTTTCTCATCTTCAGCAACAAGTGGCCCCGTTACTTCTGGCAAAGTCATGCCAGCTTCATTATTTTGTACAATAATCTGGCTGTCTGCCTGAATCGATTGCATCAACTGGTCGACATTTACAGGTGCCTGATTGATTTCAAGTAACTCTTGCTGACTGATATCTGCTACGACTGTTTCAACGGTCTGGGTATTGCGATAATTTTGTGCTTCCTGCTTGGCTTGCTCGGCCTCACGATAAATTTCATTCGCCATGTTCTGGTCAATGGACTGGATCGGCAGCTCTTCCAGATCATCGAACTGGATCGGTGTAAATACGTCCAGACCGGAGCCTGCATTTTGCTGTTGCTCCAGCATCAACATGCTGTCGACAGATGCTTCCGGCTGTATCGCTTCTTCAATTTTTTCGGTGGCTTCATTTTCAGATGTGACCAGTCCCTGTCGCATCGCTTCTTTGGACAGTTCATCTACCATTTCTGCCTGAGAAATGGCCACAGGTGTTTCAGGCTGTTCGGTTTGTGCCATGCTCTGATGGGATAACATCATAAAAAAAATGCTCATACACAGCTGTGCCCCACTCTGAAGTGGTATAAGCGACCCCATACTGCGATGAAGCATCGTTTTTTTAAATTTTTTCTTTGCAGGCATGGCAAACTCGAAACGAATACATTCTTTAATTGATTATTTGACCGAAAAATATAAGCTAAAGAGCTTAATTGATTGGTTTTTACCTTTACATGGCTGAAAGTATCTTACATGATTTTTCTCAATGTTTACGCATAACTGACATTTCTTAATAAAACTTAATGTAGCACGCTCTATATGAACAAAAATGAACATTTGTTAGCTTCTCGGCGCTTTTTACCGATGTTTCTGACGCAGTTTTTTGGTGCATTAAACGATAATGTATTTAAACAAGCGTTACTCCTGGTCATCACCTACGGCTGGATTCAGCAACAATCGGCCAGCATCAGCACCTTGAATAATCTGGCTGCTTTGCTGTTTATCCTGCCTTATTTTATTTTTTCAGCCACCGCCGGACAAATTGCCGATAAATACGAACGTTCACAGCTGATTCGCTATTTAAAGATTCTGGAAATTGTGATTATGTTGTTGGGAACGGTGGGTTTCCTGCTTGGCAATCTCTGGATTCTGTTATTTGCCTTGTTCCTGATGGGAACCCAGTCCACCTTCTTTGGCCCAATCAAATATGCCATTTTACCGGAAGTGCTAAAACCCAATGAGCTGATGTCTGGCAATGCCCTGTTTCAGTCCGGAACATCGCTGGCAATTTTATTCGGTATGATTCTGGGTGGTGCGGTCATTGCTGCATCTTCTGGTAATCTGATCTGGATCAGTTTAACAGTCGTTGTGATCGCCCTGATTGGTTATGGATCGAGTCGTTATATTCTCAAACAGAATATCCCTGCGCCAGAACTGCAAATTGACTGGAATTTTTTCCGTACCAGCTTGCAAACATTAAAATATGCCCAGGGTTTGCCATTAGTCTTTACCATTTTATTGGGCAACTCATGGTACTGGTTTTACGGCGCAACCTATCTGACTCAAATCCCTCAACTGACCTTGCAAAATCTGCATGCCTCTGAAAATGTTGCCAGCCTGCTCTTAACTTTCTTTTCTGTCGGAATCGGGCTAGGTTCATATTTATGCCGTAAAATTGGCGGCAGCAAGGTCAATATCAAGATGGTGCCTTTTGGCGCAATCGGTCTGGTGATCTTTGCCCTATATCTGGCCGCGAGTCTGGCCTTTGTTCCAGCACGTACCGGTGAATTAATCGGTCTGGCTGATGTGTTTCAGCAAGGCTGGAGTTATTACCATGTGATGCTGGCAGTGACCTTACTCGGGATTAGTGGCGGTTTTTATATCGTACCGCTTTATGCCATGATGCAGGCGCATTCTCCCCGCTCACATCGTGCGCGTGTGGTTGCAGCAAATAACATTCTGAATGCCGTTTTCATGGTATCTTCTGCTATATTTTCGATTATTATTTTAAGTGTTTTAGAGCTTGATCTTAAAATACTTTTTTGTATTACCGCAGTGTTAAGCGGCCTGTTTACCCTATGGCTGCTTTTCCGACTCAAACCCATGATCAAAACCGCGAAAACACCCTTGGAGGATTAATTCATGCGTCAATATACAGGTGTCGACAAGCTGATTCATTCTTTTGATCAGGCATTACGCAGTCTCGTCCCGGGCACGACATCGGCACAACGTGAAAATCCAGCCCAACCGGTAGAAACACAATTGACGGTGAGCGATGCCCGTCATGTGGCAGGTTTGATGCGGGTCAATCATAGTGGTGAAGTGTGTGCACAGGCGCTCTATCATGGTCAGGCCATGACGGCAAAACTTCCGAATGTGCGTCGTGAAATGGAACAGGCGGCAGTTGAAGAACAGGATCATCTGGCCTGGTGTGAAGACCGCTTGAAAGAACTGGATAGCCATACCAGTCTGCTCAATCCGGTCTGGTACGGCCTGTCCTTTGGTATGGGCGCGCTGGCCGGAATTGCCGGTGATAAATACAGTCTGGGTTTTGTCGCAGAAACTGAACGTCAGGTGAGCATGCATTTGCAGCATCATATCAGTCAGTTGCCGCCGCAAGATGAGCGTTCTCGGCGCATTCTGGAACAGATGAATGAAGATGAGCTGCATCATCGGGATACAGCGTTGAAGGCAGGCGGTGTAGATCTGCCTGCTCCGGTCAAAATCACCATGACAGCTATTTCCAAACTCATGACCAAGACCAGTTATTTTATTTAAAAAGATCGATCCGATCTCAGCCCACGCATTGTGGGCTTTTTAATGTGTCTCAAATTTTGATCTAAATTTATTCGCTAAAGATATGCGATCATCCTTTATTTACAATCCATATAAAATATGAGAAATACCACAGCTTTTCATTTCAATACTTCTTGCTCATTTCCGAGAGTAAATTCAGCTGGATTTCCTGTATTTGCGCCAGCCTTTCCCATTGATGCATTAATAGATGATCGAGTTTTTCATGTAAATGCTGGATTTCCAGTTCGGCTTTTAAATTGATCTGATAATCATTTTGAGAACGTAGATGGTCTTTTGCCTCTTGTCTATTCTGACTCATCATAATGACCGGTGCCTGAATTGCCGCGAGACAGGACAGAATTAAATTTAACAGGATAAAGGGATAAGGATCGGCAGGTTGAGTTACCAAAACAACCGTATTAATCGTAATCCACAGACCCAGAAAAATTGCAAAGCAAATTAAGAATGTCCAGCTTCCACCAAAAGTTGCAACTTTATCGGCCAGCCTTTCACCCAAGGTCCACTTTTGCTCTAATTCCGTTTCCACATTTTTGGTGATCAGTTCATGCTGATGCATGCTATGAATCACTTCGACCTCAAGATCTGTGACCTCACCCTTTTCCAAACTTAATAATGAATGTACATACTGCATGCGATAGCGGGTTAGATCTGTCTGACAAATATAATCTTGCGGCGTCCAGACTGGAATATCCTTGCCAATCTCTTCAGTAATGACTTTTCTGACCGTTCCCATCGGAGTAAGATCTTTCAGAAGAAAGTGCTTGCCGCACACCAAACATTTATGGCTCTCATTTTTTTCTTTCATGATAATTCTCTTTTTAAACCAGCTCACTCAGCTATAATTTTTATATAATTGTTTTTATTAAATAAGTTTGATCCCTTGGATATCAATTATATATCAAGTCCGTCTGGTCTTTTGAATAAATGAATTTCACCTCGGTTTTATTTTGGATTGATAAAATACTTAACCAAGCGCACTATGATCTGATCATTCAAGGTAATTTTCAGATCGATTCAATCCTACTATCTATACATGACTTAAATTTACTATAATCATAATGATAATAAAAAAGGGCTTCATTGTGCGCCATTCATACCATCTTGAAAAACATTATATCGAACGTGCGGGCTGGCTTCGTGCAGCTGTACTGGGGGCAAATGACGGGATTATTTCGGTCACCAGTCTGGTGGTGGGTATCGCAGCCAGTGGAGCATCCACTGAAATTTTATTGGTGACCTGTGTTGCCGGATTGATTTCTGGCGCCGCATCAATGGCGGCCGGTGAATATATTTCAGTAAAATCCCAGCAAGATATTGAAACCAATGATCTACTCATGGAAGAGCGCGAACTGCAACGCCATCCCACCCATGAATTAAATGAACTCAAAACGATTTATATACAACGAGGTCTGGAACCCGCTTTGGCACAACAGGTCGCTGAACAGCTGACCGACCATAATGCCTTGGATGCCCATGCCCGGGATGAAATTGGTATTTCAGCACATACCTCGGCTCAGCCCTTTCTCGCTGCATTTTCTTCGGCTATGGCATTTACGGTAGGTTCATTATTTCCTTTAATTTCAATCATGATTCTACCGGAACACTATCTGGATAAAGGCGTCATGCTGATTGGCGTTTTAAGTTTGGGGATGATGGGTGCACTGGCGAGCTATGCCGGTGGAGTAAGTGTCTGGAGAGGTGCAGTCCGGGTGATGCTCTGGGGAATTATCGCCATGTTATTCAGTGCGTGGATCGGATCATTATTTAATGTGTCTGTTGCCTAAATATGGGTTTATTTTTTAGTTAAATACAGAATAGGATTGAGCGGTTCTTCTATTAACATCACTGAAAAATGTTTTTTCGAAAAACTAACGGCTCTAACAAAACTTGAGTTTAATTAATATATGTTCGGTCTTAATTTAGATGCTTAAAACCTAAGATCTATGCCTGAGAGGTATTGTTATGGAAACTACGATCATTCTTGCCATCTTGGCGA
Organism: Acinetobacter sp. YH01008; assembly: GCF_013420435.1. NCBI lineage: Bacteria > Pseudomonadati > Pseudomonadota > Gammaproteobacteria > Moraxellales > Moraxellaceae > Acinetobacter > Acinetobacter sp. YH01008. Next base: position 130,609 of record NZ_VOYD01000003.1, on the reverse strand, counting down.
TCATTATCGTATTGCTGATCATTTTTTATAACAAGAAAAAGTGAAATAGCGATGATTCATTTCTTGCTACTTTGAGGTTTTTTATCGAGCTTAAAATAAATTCCAGAGCTTTAAATCAATCAAATATTAATTCCCTGTCGGAAAACCATGAAATCCCCATTGGATCACATAAAGGATCCCAAGGATTAAAATCACCGAAACCACAATTTCCAATATTTTCATTTTTAAATGATTCCTAAACTCTGCCTGAGCTATCTTATCTGAATTTTTCTTTTCATATAAAAACAAAAAACTGCATCATAAAAAAGCCTGATCTTGTTTGATCAGGCTGGTTAATTATTCTTATATTCTTACTGGATAAATTGTATTAGCAGAAAATTAGGTGATTCGATTTAAATCAGCTGTTCAACTGTTGGAAAGCTATGTGATCCGTGCTCGAACATTGCATCCTTCCAGATATCAAACATCGGCACTTTCACATCCAGAGCCAAAGGTAATTTTTTTTCATTAAACTGCATATGTTGAAAATCTGATCCCCAGGCAATCAGATCCACATCTAAGCTAATCTGATGCGATGGGCGTACTCGGCCTGATGCCTGTTCCAGTTGTTTGAGCAGCTCAATCAGCACATCACTGGACAGCGAACTTCGCAATAAACATGCTGCATTCCAGTAATCGGCGCCTATGCCATCGCGGCAAGGAATCCTATAAACAGGAGAAAACTGTACTTCTCCCCATTCGGAAATACGTTGCTGTGCAGCTTGAAAATGTTGCTGAGGATGACAATTACTCGCTAATGCTAGGGCGAAAATCGTTTCGGTGGCGTTCAAGACGTATCCCTACAGAATTGGCTTGCGCGATAATGGCAGGCTTACGGATCGTAATATTAATCGATTCAATTGCTGTAAAGGTAGTAAAAAGTGCATTCAACACCAACTTTGCTGCATGTTCAATCAATTCAGGCTTGGCCTCTTGAATGACTTTGCTGGAAATCTCACAAATTTCTGCATAATTCAGCGTATCTGCAAGTGCATCTGAATTTGATGCCTGTTCTAAATCGGTTTGAATGGTCAAATCCAGCATTAGAGGCTGAATAATTTGACGCTCCCAGTTAAAGCAGCCCACGACTGTCTCAACCTTTAAACCTTCAATAATAATGGCGTCCATTGGATTGCTCGAGAATTTAATACTGACCACATCCCTCTCAAGCTCCTCTTTAAAGGGAGGAGCTTTTAAAGTCCCCCTTTAAAAAAGGGGGATTTAGGGGGATTTTTCCAAGTCTAGATGGGTTTAAGATTAATGCTTTAACAGTAAATTCGGATCAATGTCCTGAATCATTTGCAAACGCTGATCGGCATAGATATCGGTATATGGTGCCAAAATTCGCATAAAACGGTCGAAATACAGCATTTGCTTAAACAGCAAAGCAAAGTCGCGCGGGAAGCGGATGCCGTGACGTTCACCCACAGCCACCATATCCATCATGATATCGTTCAGATCAGCCGGATTTGATGTTAACAGCTCCTGAGGGTCTGCCATCAATACGCCACTGAATAAACGCTCAAGATCCGCTGCCAGAACTTTGGTATCAATCTGCACAGCAGTCATACCCATTTTCAGCATGTTCTGTGCCATCAACTCATAATTGGTATGTTGCAATGAATCCATAAATGCCATACATGCCGTCCATACCTCAGGTTTGAGCTGGCCAACAATGCCAAAATCGATAAAACCGACACGGCCATCTTCGAGCAGCATCAGGTTGCCTGCATGCAGATCGGCATGGAAACTGTTACACATCATCAGGCTGCCAAACCAGGTGTTCATTGCGGTAATGAGTACTTGAGATGGATCTTTGGATACTTTTTTGACCACTTCAAAATCGGTCAATGGCACACCATACAAGCGTTGCATGGTCAGCACACGACGGGTCGAATACTGATGATAAACCTTAGGTGCAGTCGCTGCCTTATTATTGGTGATATTCAGATAATTGACAAAATCATCCAGATTCTGGGCTTCTTCGATAAAATCAACTTCACGTACCATCCGGGTTTTGATTTCATCAACAATATCGGCCAGCGAAGCGAATTTGACTTTGGGCACGGCTTTTTCCAGCACTTTGGTCGCCCAGTGCAGTACATTTAAATCGGTGTATAAAATAGTTTCCACACCCGGTTTTTGTACCTTAATCACGACATCTTCGCCAGACACCAGCTTGGCCGCATGCACCTGTGCAATAGACGCAGAGGCCAATGGCGTTTCATCAATCGAGGCAAAGATCTCATCCAGATTACGCCCTTCAAATTCAGAGGCCAACACTTGCTGGATATAACTGAACGGCAAGCGTGGAGTCTGATCCAGACAGCCCTGAAATTCTTCTACATATTCACGCGGAAATAGAGACGGCGTACTGGCAATAAACTGCCCCAGCTTGATATAAGTTGAACCCAGAGATTCAAAAGTCTCCCGCATGAGTTTGGCATTGCTTGGCTTTTCAGTAGCATATTTAAAGCCCGCCTTTGCCGCAACGACCGCTGTTTCTCCCATGCGGGCAACTGAACGTATTCCATCTAACCAGATATTGTTTTTCATAATGTCTTAGGAAAAATTAATTACATGCAGTGTAGCAAAAAAATATTAATTTGCAGGCTTATCTTGCCTGACAGATCGGACAATCTGTATCTTTTTCGAAAGCGAGAATCCGCTGCTTAAAACTCAATCCATCCCATAACAGCAGTTTTTGTCTGAGTGGCATCAATCCCAAACCCAGATATAACAAGGCATGATGGGCTTGCAAGCTGGCCATCACGTTAGGCGTGGTCGCCAGTACTCCGGAATCTGCACAGCGCAGACTTTCATCGGCCTGATTCTCGGGTGGGAATAGGCAGGCATAGCAGGCCGAATCCCCTTCGAGCATAAAAAGTTGCCCTTGCAGGCCAATCGCCGAGGCACTCAACAAAGGTACATTCAGTTCTACACAGCGCTGATTAACCAGATAACGTGTCGCAAACTGGTCGCAACCATCCAGCACCAAGTCCTGATGCCGAATCACACTGACTGCATTTTCAGCCGTTAAGGCCTGATTAATATATTCAACCTGTACGTTTGGATTAATTTGGCCCAGTCGTTTCGCCAGAATTTCTGCTTTGTAAAGTCCAAGATCCTGCGGTGTAAATGCAAGTTGTCGCTGTAAATTGCTCATCTCGATCGTATCTGGATCGATTAGGGTAATTTTTCCTACACCGGCACGTGCCAAAAGCTCTGCCAGTGCACAGCCAATTCCACCACAACCAACAATGCAGACATTAGAAAATTTTAACCGTTCTTGAGCATCAATATCCCAGTCATCTAAGAGAATCTGACGGCTATACAGATGCAATTCAGCATCGGTGAGTTCGAATTCTGGGGATATGGCATCCATATTAAATGTAGACAACGTCTTTCCTTGTTTCGAAAATTTTTAACAATGATCGCAAAATTGGCTTTACTGATGTTTCTAAAGGCTAAAAATTTTTGGAAGATCAATCTCACAGTCAATTCACAGCACATCAATAAATGGTTTGGCCATCGCTGAGCCAAATAGCATATCAGCTAAACGCTCGGTATCAAGCTGCAGCCACTAGGGCTTGGCATGATTTTTTTGAATCACCTCAATTAAACAGTTCCGGCAAATGGCTCTCCAGTTTATAAAAGGCGTCAGACCTGCTGTTATTAAAATCTTTGCTATTAAATTACCCTGTACATTGAGTTGTCTTGTTTAGCGATTCTGTAGCCTCTGCCTGCATTTGAGTATAAAAATGTATGAGTTCAGTGAGACCTCAGGCATCTGTCTCTAAATATGATTAATCTGAAAATACCAAGCAATCTTTTCAAGTTTTCATAAAATCGTATGGAGAACATACATGACCGAGCATAACAATACTCAACATGATAATCGTGAAAAATTATGGGAATTGATCAAGGATGTCCTACACCATGATCAGCCATTTAACTGACACCCATGAAATCCATTCCCAGCCAATGACCATGCTGAACTCCGAACAGATGAATGAACGTCAAAATTTATATTTCATCCTGCGTAATACCAATGATCTGGTCAAAGCAGCAGAAACAGGCCGTGGTCAAATTGGATTGTCTTTTGCAAAACCATCAGATGGTATTTATGTGTCAATCAGTGCCCATGCCCAGATTAGTACCGATCGTATTCTGATTGAACAGTTGTGGAATCCATGGGCAGAAAACTGGTTTGAAGGCAAGGATGATCCGACTGTACGGGTATTGATTGCTGAAGCAGTCAGCGCAGAATATTGGAATGTAACAGACAACAAAGTCACCCAGCTTTTTAAAGCCTTAAAAGGCGGCGTTACCGGTGAAGCGGGCGAACCGCATGCAGAGCATCAAAAAGTGAATTTACAAGGCAATATCTGGTGAGTAACGAGATTTAGCCTCTTTATATTAAGAGGCTAAATTTTTGATATATTTAATTTTAAATACTAATGTAATTTTACTGTAATGACATAAAAAATTATAACTTTTGCTTGCCTTAATCTGCTCTCTTAAAAATATAAGCTTGAGAAAATCAGCTTAATATCTGACTAAAATTTAACTAGAAAATGATTATTCCTCAAATACCAAAGGCTGCCATGGTAGCCTTTGAGCATTCAATCAAAAAATTAATTTGAAAAATTAACTGACTCGCTTCATCTCTTGAAGTTTGGCAACTTCCTGCTGTTTGAGTAAATTACGCTGAATCTTGCCACTCGATGTTTTAGGCAAAGATGTCACAAACTCAATTTCTTTCGGATAGGCATGTTTGGACAATCTTGAACGTACATAACTTTGCAGTTTTAACATTAAATCCTCAGTAGCCGGATAAGCCGATTTAAGCACCACAAAGGCTTTCACAATTTCTGTCCGTTCTGGATCTGGTTTACCGACGACTGCAGATTCAAGCACTTCTTCACATTCCAGCAAGGTACTTTCCACATCAAAAGGCCCTACACGATAGCCCGAAGTTGTAATGACATCGTCCGCACGCCCAATAAAATCAATACCGCCATATTCATTCAGTTTTACAGTGTCACCGGTTAAATAATACTGCCCGACAAAAGACTTTCGATTATGACCGGCATAGCCTTTAAACCATATCAAGGGTGAAGCCGAACAGTCAATTGCCAAGATTCCAATCCCGCCTTTTTCGACTTCCTGATGTTCTGCGTTCAATACCGCAAAGCGATGCCCCGGAATCGCAAATCCAGCTGAACCCACTTTTTTATGATGCTCCAAGCCATGATGATTGGCGATCACCATACCGAGTTCAGTCTGTCCATATTGATCATAAATATTCACATTTAAATCATGATTGAACCACTGGATCACTTCAGGCGTAAGCGGTTCACCTGCACTACTGACCACACGCAAATGCGAACTGATGCCTGCATCAAATTTTTCTTTAAAGCCAAAGAACATCCGGAATGCAGTTGGCGAGCCAGTCAGGTTACTGACTTTATATTTCTCAATGATATGTACAGCATTATCGACGCTAAATCCACGTTCATCCATAATGATGCTATGACCTAAACTGAGCGGGCCCGCAATGCCATAATATAGTCCATAGGCCCAACCTGGGTCGGCCAGATTCCAGAAGGAATCTTCTTCTCGCAGATCTACGGCGTGCAGCATATAGCCTTTAAAGGCCAACAACGCTTTTAAAGGTACAGGAACCGATTTTGCCAAGCCTGTGGTGCCTGAAGTAAACATCATCAGAAAAATATCATTAAATTGGCCACTCACTGGCTCAAACTCTTCTGACTGCTGCTTTAACTCGGTCCAAAAGTCAGCATCCGGATAATGATCTGCCACTGCCTGATGTACGGTCAGAATATTTGGAATATTCAGATCATGCAGTTTCAAGCGCTGCTCTTGATCGGTGACAATCAGTTGAGTAGCGGCTGTACTCATACGATGCTCAATTGCTTTACTTTCAAAGGCAGTGAACAAAGGCTGATAGATAGCACCGATCCGCCAGGTGGCCAAAATAGTAATTAAGAGTGCAGGTGTTCTTGGCAGTAGTCCAGCTATACAATCTCCTGCTTTTAAACCCAGAGAATGCATATAATTGGCCAGCTGTCCTGAAGCAGTTGCCAATTGTTCAAATGTCCACTGCTCTGTTTGACCATTTTTGCCTTCCCAGATCAGTGCGGTTCGGTTTTGGCCAAGGTAACGTCCACAACATTCAGTATAGGCATTGATGGACTCTGCATTTCCAGCCAGATGTTCCTGAACCATATTTTCAAAATTGAAATCAACATATGCTTGTTCTAGTGTCTTCATGACGACAACCTCTATCCTGTTGTATTTTTCAGGCGACCTTGCCTGAGTGTGTCCACTTATCGTTGTTGTTCCTGCTGATTCCATCAGCATAGTTTCTTCACATCTAATTCATGCCTGATGACTAAGACATGAATCATGCTGCTTTATTTATCTTCTGCGTACTGTCTGTCTTTAGCTAATCAGGGTTGCTTGATCCTGGCAATTTCCATATCCATCAACCGAAATGCCAGATTTGAATATCGACCAAAATCTATTTTTTAATCAAAATCAACGTTGACAGACTTCACGCGCAATCACCAAACGTTGAATATCCGATGCACCTTCATAAATTTGGCTCACGCGCACATCACGGTAAATACGCTCTACTGGAAAATCAGAGACATAACCGTAGCCACCATGAATCTGAATCGCATCGGAACAGACCCGTTCTGCAATGGTTGATGCAAACAGTTTTGCCATTGAGGCTTCTTTTAAGCAGGCTAAACCAGCATCTTTTAAAGTTGCCGCATGCAAGGTCAGCTGACGTGCCGCTTCAATTTGTGTCGCCATATCTGCCAGCCTGAAAGCCACTGCCTGATGCTGCACAATTTCTACACCAAAGGCTTTACGTTCATTGGCATATTCCACCGCTGCATCCAGCGCAGCCCGAGCCATCCCGACTGATTGTGCTGCAATACCAATACGACCAGATTCAAGATTGGACAAGGCAATTTTGTAGCCTTCACCTTCCTGACCCAGCAGGTTTTCCACCGGAATCCGGCAGTTATCCAGAACAATCGTCGCGGTATCGGAACAATGCTGACCCATTTTCTCCTCTAGGCGTGACACGATATAACCCGGTGCATCGGTCGGTACCAGAAAACATGAAATGCCTTTTTTCCCTGCCAATTTATCTGTCACAGCAAAGACTAATGCGATCTGTGCATGTTTGCCCGTGGTAATAAACTGCTTGGTGCCATTAAGTACCCATTCATCGCCATCACGTTCGGCCCTACATTCTAAAGAACTGGCATCTGAACCGGCCTGAGGTTCTGTCAAGCAGAAACAACCCAGCCATTCACCGGTGGCCAGTTTAGTTAAATACTGCTGTTTCTGTGCTTCGGTGCCATAACGCTGGGTAATCCCACAAGGCAAAGAATTCTGCACACTAATAATAGTCGAAATTGCCCCATCTCCTGCGGCAATTTCCTCAAGTGCCAAAACCAGAGAAACATAATCCAGACCTGCACCGCCCCATTCTTCAGCAACGGTCATACCCAGTGCGCCAAGCTCACCCAGTTCTTTGAGTTCTTGTGCAGGAAATTGTGCTGTTTTATCGCGTAAGGCCGCTGTTGGTTTCAGTTTCTGCTGCGAATAATTGCGCATCATGTCCTGAATCATTTTTTGTTCATCATTTAAAATCATTGAACTTCCCTTTCTATATCTATTTTATTTACTTCAAGCTTTTTACTATTGAGATCGTTGGAACGTCAGTTAAGGCGGCATGGATGTCGCCTGCGAAACTGAGATACAGGGATGTATCTTCAGTTTCGCAAAGGATTTTTGTTTCTTTTGATCCTTCAAAAGAAAATGCATGCTTAAACAAAGTCATTTAAATTCAATGAGAAACTGGCAGCTGTGCAAATCATCATGTCCTATATAAATCGAAGACTTATTTAGGCTGCATGCGAATCGCGCCATCCAGACGAATCACTTCACCATTTAAATAGCTATTTTCAAAAATATGCCCCACCAGCTGGGCAAATTCCTGAGGTTTAGCCAAACGTGATGGGAATGGCACCATTTGTCCCAAAGCATCCTGAACATTTTGCGGCATACCTTTTAGCATCGGGGTTTCCATAATGCCCGGGGCGATGGTCATCACTCGAATGGCTTCACGTGCCAGTTCACGAGCCAAAGGTAAAGTCATCGCCACCACTGCACCTTTGGAAGCAGCATAAGCGGTCTGGCCAATTTGACCATCATAAGCGGCGACCGAAGCGGTATTTACAATCACGCCACGCTCTTCTTCACCAGATTGCAGTTCATATTTTGCAATTAACGCCGCTGCATGACGTAGCATATTAAATGTGCCATTCACGTTAATATTCAGCACTTTTTGGAACATCGCCAATTCATGAATACCGTTACGCCCCAGCACTTTGGCAGAAGGTGCAATACCTGCGCAGTTGATCAAACCATTCAGTTGAGCATACGCATTTTCGACATGTGCAAAGAACGTTTCTACGGCCTGCTCATCGGTGACATCTAGCTGTACAAATTCAGCCTGCTCACCCAGTTGTTGCTGTAATGCCTCACCCTGCTCTTGATTCATATCGACCAGAATCACTTTGGCACCGTGTGCAACCAGATGCGTGGCTGTCGCTGCACCCAAACCCGATGCTCCCCCGGTAATCACAACGACTTTTCCCTGAATTTTCATATTTCTTCCCTGATAATTTTCTATTTGAGATACGACTTAATATGCAGAGTAAACAGAGTTTTTATTCTGTACAATTTCCAAATATTGCATCTTGCCTGAGGTATTTGGACAATAAAAATGAGGATGTCACACTGAACATGCATAAGCCTGCACTGGAATATAGCAAAGGGACTATTTCGATCGACTTGGTCAAGGAAGCCTTGCTCGATGCCAAACGATTAGAATTTGATATCTCTACTATTCTGAAAAAAGCCAATATTCCAGCCGAAGTACTCAATGCACCTCAAGCGCGCGTGTCGGTAAGCCAGTTTGCCCAATTATGGACAGTGCTTGCAGACAGCATGAATGACGAATTTTTTGGCATGGACAGTCATGCCATGCGCCGTGGCAGCTTTAAATTGCTTTCAAAAATGCTTATGCAGGCAGATACACTGGAAAAGGCGCTACAACACATTTTGCAATTTCTCAACTTGATTCTGGACGATCTGCAAAGCACGCTTCTCGTTGAGGAACACTATGCCTATATCGTGATTTATGATTTAAAATCTACAAAACGCATGTTTAGTTATGCGACCTATCTGATGCTGATTCATACCTTGATCTGCTGGTTAAGTGGACAACGGATTTTGCTGAATCAGATTCAATTAAAATGTCCTGCACCACTCGATGATTTTGATTATAAAGTCCGTTTTTGTGAACAGATTGAATATCAGGCCAATGAAAACTATGTGCAGTTTGATGCAAGCTATCTGCAACTGCCGATTAAGCAGGATGCTCAATCCTGGTATCAGTTTATTCAACAAACGCCTCACAATTTATTGGTGCGTTTTAAAAATCCTTATGCACTCAGCACCCAGATTCGCAGACAGCTTCTGCAAGTTTCACCGTCAGAATGGCTAGAACTGAATGATCTTGCCTCAAAAATGAATATGTCCGAGGCGACCATGCAACGGCGTTTAAAAAGCGAAGGGGTCAGCTACCAGCAATTAAAAAATGAAATACGCAGGGATACCGCAATCGAATTATTGACGCGTACTGAGCAAAGCTTGCAAGACATCAGTGACCAGCTCAACTTCCAGGAATCCAGCGCCTTTCATCGTGCCTTTAAGAAATGGACTGGAGTCAGTCCGGGAGCTTATCGTCAAAATAATATTAGATAATTTATATAAATTGATACTTAAAAAATATTAATAAAATTTTATTGAAACTTAAGTTCATATTTTTACTGTGATTATAAATTTCAAGCCCTGCAGCATATATTAGCAGGACTACACAGTCATCCAGAAAGCTTTGCAATTCGCCTGAGAATAGATTATTTTTCACTCACTTTATAGCACTTTGCTATTGGCTGTACTCCCAAATTTTCTCCTAAGTTGAAGGTATTTTCATGTTAAAGATGACTGATGTTCTTGAACAGAATCTTGTTCAAAACTTCGCCAATGCTTTAGTTCATTCAGCTGATCAAATCTCTGAACAGCTTAATCAAGCTATTTTAAGTGCCTCTGACTCAGCGCTTAAAGATGTTGTGGTTCAGTTCTTTAACCGTGTTGATGCAACTGAAACTGCGGCAGCCTTAGAAATTCCGGCAGATCGCATTGTCGCCCTGCAACAAGGTATTGCGCTCAAAGATGAACAATACTTGGCAGATACCGTGAAAGTTGTAGCGCTTTGTCTGGCAATGGAAACCGGTGGCTTAGATCAAGTCGAAGTCTATGACTGCCTGCAAGACTATCCGATGTAATTCTTTTAAAGAATTTAACAAAAGTGATGCTCTGGCATCACTTTTTTCTTTATAGGATAGTAATAGAATGTCATTAAAAATACTGGATATTTCAGATGTTAATCTAAGAATTTAAAAAACCAAAAAAAAAGCGACCAAATCGGTCGCTCTTTTCATAAAGAAGGATTAAAAATTAATGCGGCCACTGACCCAAAGTCACCCGATCATTACCGCCATAATCTTTTACGGTACGGACCTTTTTATAACCGGCCTGCTTAAATAGATGCTGCACGGCATCAGCCTGATCATAACCATGCTCAAGCACCACCCAGCCATTGACGGTTAAATGCTTTTTGGCCTGAATAATAATGTCTTCCAAATCAGCCAAGCCCTTTTTCTGAGCAACCAAGGCACGTTCCGGCTCAGTTGCCAAATGCTGCATATGTGCATCGTTCGCATCGATATACGGCGGATTTGAAGCAATCACATCAAAAAACTGACGGCCAAATGGCTTTAACCAGGAACCCAGCAAGAACTCAACATTTTCAATGTCATGCTGTTCTGCATTGTATTTCGCCACTTCCAGCGTAGGTGCATAAATATCTGAGGCAACCACTTTCCAGTCTGGACGTTCCGATGCAAGCGATAAGGCAATTGCGCCTGTACCTGTACCCAAGTCTGCCACACGGGCATCTTCAGGCAGATCCAACTTTAATACGGTTTCAACCAGCACTTCAGTATCCGGACGTGGCACCAAAGTATCTCTGGTGACTTTCAGGTCCAAAGTCCAGAATGGCTGTGAACCGGTGACATAAGCCAAAGGCTCACCGGCAGCAATCCGCGCCAGACCATCCTTATAAGCCTGTTCCTGCTCCGGGCTTAATTCCTGGTCTTTTTTCATCAGCAGATCAAATGAATCAATCTTGGTGATGTGTTCCAGCAACCAGGCATTTTCCTGACGCTCATAACTTTCAGCTTCACCGCGTAAAGCCAGCGCTTGTAAAATATTCATTATCCACCATTCTGCTGTGCAAGCATGGCCAACTGATCGGCCTGATATTCGCGATGCAGGCTGTCCAGCAATTCGGTCAAATCACCTTCCATGACCGCATCCAGCTTGTATAAAGTCAGGTTAATGCGGTGGTCGGTCATACGACCTTGAGGGTAATTATAGGTACGAATACGTTCTGAACGATCCCCTGAACCAACCAGATCACGACGCATTTCAGAGGTTGCAGCATCGGCAGCAGCCCGTTTGGCATTTTCTAAACGAGACACCAAAAGTGCCATCGCTTTGGCTTTGTTTTTGTGTTGCGAACGTTCATCCTGACACTCCACTACCGTGCCTGTCGGTAAATGGGTAATACGTACCGCAGAATCAGTTTTGTTAATATGCTGACCACCAGCACCTGAGGCACGGTAAGTATCAATCCGCAAATCCGAGGAATTGATTTCTACCGAAGTATCGACATCGACTTCCGGTAAGATCGCAACGGTACAAGCAGACGTATGTACACGACCTTGCGATTCGGTTGCCGGCACACGTTGTACACGATGCGCACCACTCTCAAACTTTAAGCGACCATATACACCGTCACCATTGATCAGGCAAATCACTTCTTTATAACCGCCGTGTTCACCTTCATTTTCTGACAGGATTTCAATACGCCAGCCTTGATTTTCTGCGTATTTACTATACATGCGATACAGATCACCCGAGAAAATCGCTGCTTCATCGCCGCCGGTTCCGGCACGAATTTCCAGATAAGCAGAGTTGGCATCATTTGGATCTTTTGGAATCATCAGAATATTCAGGTCTGATTCAAGCGCTTCAATCAAAGCTTTATTTTCTTTGATTTCCTCTTGTGCCATTTCCTTAAAGTCCGGGTCCGACAACATGGCCTGAGCTGTTTCAATATCTTCTTCAGCCTGTCTGTACTTGCTCCAAACGCTGGTGATTTCTGTCAGGTCATTATGCTCACGCGACAGCTGACGAAAACGTTTATTGTCTGAAATTACTTCTATATCAGCCAATAATGCTGTCAGCTCTTCGTGGCGGTCAGAGAGTTGGTCTAATCGTAAACGTAACGATTCTTTCATTTTTTAAAAAATCTCAAAACATAGGCTGCAACTAAAAACCGATTTAGCACAGCGAAATCAAAAAATTGCGCCTAGTTTAACGATTCTGGCTTCTAATGAACATCATTATTGAGTAAGTCCACGCCGCTATCATTCTCTCTCGGCAGCATTTGTTAACAAATAAGATTAAAAATAGTGGAATTGCCTTTTTTATAATCGATCTTATGCTTATTTCTTGCAGATTTTACAATTCATCAAATAAAGCAGTAAATTATGGAGAAACATCTTCATATTATTCTGGGCATGATTTGTTACATTTTCCACATCGAAATAAATACAGTCCTGTTAATGGACACGGAGTGATGACATGAAACTCAACGCACTTTTAATGAGTACAGTTTTAGCTGCTGGTTCAATGATGGCGGTAAATGCACATGCAGACAGTACAGCACGTGTTGCAGCAGCAAGTGCCTTAGGTAGTGTTGCAGGTACAGCCCTAGGTAAAAACATGGGCGGCAATACTGGCGCTACACTTGGCGCAGCCTTAGGTGGTGCAGGCGGCGCAGCAGTGGCAAGTAGCAAAAAGAACCGTACTGAATCTGCAATCGGTGGTGCTTTGGGTGGCGGTGCAGGTTATACCGTAGGTAAAAACATGGGCGGCAGCAATGGCGGTTATATCGGTTCAGCCTTAGGTGCTGCCGGTGGTGCTGCATTAGGTAACAAGATTTCCAAAGACAAAACTGCAGAAAAAGCCAAATCACGCCACTACAAGAAAAAACGTCATTACCGTTATAACTGATCAATGCGTTAGACCTCAGACATTCGTCATTAAGAGCACCTTCGGGTGCTTTTTTTATGCTTTTCAAACACAGTCAAATTCATGTAATACATAAAATTATTCACTCAAAATCATGAATAAATTAAGGAGATAAAAATCACAATTCGTCAACACGGCCTTCATGCTGTTTGACGCTTGCTAGATTAAATTGATCTTATCAACAAATACAGCTAGATATACGAAAAGGTGTACTCATGAACTATAAATCTCTAATGATCGCTGTTGTAGCAACCTCAGCCATGGGTATGACAGCAGCCAATGCCGGTAATACCACCAATACAGCTTTAGCTTCAGCACTTGGTGGTGTGGTTGGTGCAGCCGTGGGTAATAAAATGGGTGGTACAACCGGTGCAACCATCGGTTCTGCGATTGGTGGTGGTGCTGGTGCAGCTGTTGCGGCAAACAAACGTGACCGTAATGGTGCGATTATCGGTGGTGCCCTCGGTGGTGGTGCGGGTTATGCAGTCGGCCGAAACATGGCGGGTACCAATGGCGGTTATATCGGTGCAGCACTAGGTTCTGCGGGTGGTTCAGCACTGGGTAAAAAAGTCAGTGAGGATCGCCGTTATGATGACCGCTATGACCGTCGCTACAGTTCAAAAAACTACCGCACGAATGACTATCGTTACAACAACCGTCGTCGTTAAGGCTGCACTCTCTAAGCTTCCCTCCTTAAATAAGCATCTTCGGATGCTTATTTTTTTGCCTGTTATTTTCGTTTACACTTATATCGATTTTTTTCGATATACAAATACAATGCAAAGTCGTATGCTTTTAGTCATGTCTATTTAAGAGTAATACGATGCGTACACTTAACGATACCCGGTTCTCTATCCTCGAACTGGTTCCTGTTCGTGACGATAAGACTATTCAATTCGCGCTGAACCACGCGCTGGAGCTTGCCCAGGCAGCAGAACAACTGGGTTATAGCCGAATGTGGCTGGCAGAACATCACAATATGGATGGCATTGCCAGTTCAGCCACAGCCGTTCTTTTAGGCTATTTACTGGCGAACACCAAAAGCTTAACTTTAGGCTCAGGCGGGATTATGCTCCCGAATCATGCGCCGCTGGTGGTGGCTGAGCAATTCGGAACTTTAGCGACCTTATATCCAGATCGTGTTGAACTCGGTCTGGGCCGTGCTCCTGGAACTGACCAGATGACCATGCGTGCCCTGCGCCGTGGCCGTCAGGAAACTGAAGATCAGTTCCCGCAAGATATTCTGGAAATTTTGCAATATTTTAAAGATCCAGAGCCGAATCAGCGTATTGTTGCGACTCCCGGTCAAAGCACGCATGTTCCGGTCTGGCTACTCGGATCGAGTCTGTTCAGTGCACAACTTGCAGCAAAACTGGGCCTGCCTTATTCTTTTGCTTCACATTTTGCCCCGCGTATGCTCGGTCAGGCGATTCAGCTGTATCGTGAAAACTTCGAGCCTTCCGAATACTTGGATCGACCTTATGTTTCAATGGGTGTACCGACCTGTGTGGCAGATAGCGATGAAGAAGCAGAATACCTCGCGACCAGTGCCTATCAGCGGGTTTTGTCATTGATTCGTGGTCAGACCTTAAAACTGAAAGCGCCGATAGATTCAATGGACGGTCTATGGTCACCTGCCGAGAAAATGTCGGTTGATAATTTCTTTGCCATGGCACAGGTCGGCTCCAAAGAAACTGTGAAAGCTGGGCTGGAATCGCTTTTGGCCAGATATGATGTCGATGAGTTTATCTTCACTTGTGACATCTATGACACTGACAAGCGTCTGCATAACTTTGAGCTGTTGATGCAGCTTAAAAACGGGCAATAAATGAAAGCGACATCTACCTATTCTCAGCAATGGGTAGATGTTGTATAACTTTCAAATAAAATAGCAACAATCTGTTCAACACCGTCATCCAAACTTTTTCTATTCATTCTTCTCTCTTACTTAACACCACCGCTTTTTAATCATATTTATATCTCCTGACTTAGAAAAAAATAAGCCGCTGTATTTCTGTCAAATAGATGACTGTCTAAGTTAAATTTTCTCCTTTACCCTGCTTCTGGTTTTTGTTTATATCTAAGACAAAGAAAATCAATTATTAAATAAATTCAAGGAAGTCTAATGGCCACCAAGCAAGATCTACACGCTGGCATTTTTGAAAATCATCCCGAACATTTCCAGCTGTTTACCGGAATAAATATCGCTTCTTCCGAGCTTATGAAACTGGATTATTCAAACAAAGATATTGCAATTATTGGTACAGACCAGTTTACCGTTACCCAGCTGGATAAAATTAGTCAACATGCCGGTTCGGTGAAAGTTTTTCAGATTAATCCTGCTTTTGTGCTGCCAGGTTCAGACCGCATTCTGCAACGCATTATTAATCATCCTTTAATTGGTAAAAATCGTCGTCTATTTAATAACCGGATTAAGAGTCTGCTTTCCCTCAGATTTCTGGAAAATCAGGTACAAAACCTGTGGCTAAGACGCCAGTTAATGCCAAATCTTGCATCTTCTCCTAGCACCTATCTCAAGTCAGATCATTATTATGCCGCGCTACAGCGGGAAAATTGCCAGCTGATTACCTGGCCAATCCTAAAAATTACTGAAAACAGTATTTGCTGTATCAATGGAGATCAGCATCAGGTCGATATTATTATTCATACTTATTTAGCAGAAGAATAAGCTACGTTGGGAACTCAACATGAAAAATTGATGAAATCTAGAACTCTACACCCAGGATTAATAGTGTACTTATTCAACAAATTGATTAAATAACGCTCTTTTGTATTTTTAATTATGATACTTGATATTTTTTAAATTTATAAAAATCATATATTATTTCTATAAATAAGCACTTATTGGTATTTTTTAGCTATAAAACAGAGCCAAATCAAAGTTTGGCTCTGTTTGGCTTTTTAGCCAATTCGACGTTTTAAACCCGTCATTTGCAAGACACGTGTCGAGATTTCTTCAATCGACATTTCAGAGACATTCAGGTACTTGATTCCTTCCGAAATGTAGATTCCTTCAATGGCACGCAGCTCCATCTGGCACTGGCTAAAGCTGGCATAACGACTATTGGCCTTACGTTCAGTGCGAATCGCGACGAGACGGTCTGCATCAATCATCAGACCAAACAGCTTGTTTTTATGCGGACGCAGTACCGCTGGCAAGCGATTATCGTCCAGATCTTCTTCTGTTAGTGGATAGTTGGCCACCCGAATACCAAATTGCAAAGACAAATAAATGGAGGTAGGTGTTTTACCCGAACGCGACACCCCAATCAGAATCAGATCGGCTTTATCATAATGACGCGTACGCGCGCCATCATCATTGTCCAAGGCAAAATGTACCGCATCGATACGGGCTTTATAGGAGGCAGTATCAGTCACCGCATGGGTTTGACCGACTAAAGTTGTAGGCAACACCTGCAACTCATCCGACAACTTACTGATAAGCCCTTCAAATACATCAAGATTTACGGCATTTGCGGTATTAATAATCTCCCGCACATAAGGGTCGACTAAAGTATCAAAAACCAGTGGTTTTTCACCGTCTTGCAGAGCACGCGCATTGATCTCTGCAACCACACTGGTTGCGGCTTCTTCAGAGCTAATATAAGGGATAATATGAATGTCAAACTTTACATTTGGAAACTGCGCTAATAGTGAGTGTCCAAGCGTTTCAGCGGTAATTGCCGTGCCATCCGAGATAAAGAAAACACTACGCTGAATTTGTTTACCTTCTGACATTAAAATTCTCCTCCACCATTTGTCTTAGTGCTATATAATCTTTATAGTAAACCGATCTTACATGACTGTCGCTTAGTAAAATCAAAAACCTAGATGATTTGCTATACTCTCATGCCAAGATAGTGATTAATACTGCAAAAGTGGAGTAACAACTTTGGAAGCGCGCGTAATTGGTCTGGAAAAATTAGGGAAGCACGACGTTGAACTCGTGGGTGGGAAAAACTCATCCTTGGGCGAAATGATCAGCCACTTATCCAATGCTGGTGTATCGGTGCCAGGTGGCTTTGCAACTACAGCTGAAGCATATCGTGAATTTCTCGAGCAAAGTGGCCTAAACGCTAAAATTAATGCAGAGCTTGCAGCACTAAATGTGGATGATGTGAATGCTCTTGCTGAAACCGGTGCAAAAATCCGCCAATGGATTGTGGATACTCCACTTACCTCTGAATTAGAACAAGAAGTTCGTACAGCATTTGCAGAACTTTCTAACGGCAACCCTGATATCGCGGTTGCCGTTCGTTCATCAGCGACAGCAGAAGATTTACCAGATGCTTCTTTTGCTGGACAGCAAGAAACTTTCTTGAATATTCGCGGTATTGATAACGTGCTTATCGCGATCAAAGAAGTTTTTGCATCTTTATATAATGACCGCGCAATTTCTTATCGTGTCCATCAAAACTTCGCGCATGACGTGGTTGCCCTTTCAGCAGGGATCCAACGTATGGTTCGCTCTGAAACGGGTGCTGCAGGTGTGATGTTTACCCTGGACACTGAATCAGGCTTCCGTGATGCAGTGTTTATTACCGCGTCTTATGGTTTGGGTGAAATGGTCGTTCAAGGTGCAGTCAACCCTGACGAATTCTATATTTCTAAACCGCTGTTAAATGCAGGCCGACACGCGATTTTACGCCGCAACTTGGGTTCTAAACACCAGAAGATGATTTATGGTGAAGAAGCTTCTGCAGGTAAATCAGTGGTTGTCGTAGATGTAGAAAAAGCTGAGCGTCAACAGTTCGCTCTAAACGACCAAGAACTCCAAGAACTTGCCAAACAAGCGCTGATCATTGAAAACCACTACGGTTCTCCAATGGACATCGAGTGGGCAAAAGATGGCGATGATGGAAAAATCTACATCGTTCAGGCACGCCCTGAAACAGTAAAAAGCCGTGAAAATGTCGGCACCATGGAGCGCTATCTCCTCAAACAACGTGGTACTGTGATCTGTGAAGGTCGCTCAATCGGTCAACGTATCGGTTCTGGTAAAGTCCGTATCGTGACTTCAATCAAAGAAATGGACAAAGTACAAGACGGTGACGTGCTGGTATCTGACATGACTGACCCGGATTGGGAACCAGTGATGAAACGTGCTGCTGCGATTATTACCAACCGTGGTGGTCGTACCTGTCATGCTGCAATCATTGCACGTGAACTTGGTGTTCCTGCGATTGTAGGTTGTGGTAATGCCACTGAAGTACTGGTTGACGGTCAGGAAGTGACTGTGTCTTGCGCTGAAGGTGATACGGGCTTCATCTATGAAGGTGCGCTGGATTTCGAAATCCAAACCAACTCGATCGAATCAATGCCTGCTCTTCCGTTCAAAGTCATGATGAACGTCGGTAACCCGGATCGTGCATTCGACTTCGCGCAAATTCCAAACGAAGGGATTGGTCTTGCACGTTTAGAATTCATCATCAACCGTATGATCGGTGTGCATCCTAAAGCATTGTTGAATATTGACAGCTTGCCACGTGAAACACGTGCTGCTGTGATGGCGCGTACTGCTGGTTATGCTTCTCCAATCGAGTTCTATGTAGAAAAACTGGTTGAAGGTATCTCTACTCTTGCTGCTGCATTTGCAGATAAACCAGTGATCGTGCGTATGTCTGACTTTAAGTCAAATGAATACGCAAACTTGATCGGCGGTAAGTTGTACGAGCCAGAAGAAGAGAACCCGATGCTGGGCTTCCGTGGTGCAAGCCGCTACGTGTCTGACAACTTCCGTGACTGCTTCGAGCTTGAATGCCGTGCATTGAAAAAAGTTCGTGATGAAATGGGCTTAACCAATGTACAGATCATGATTCCATTTGTGCGTACTGTGGCTGAAGCAAAACGTGTGATCGAGTTATTGGAATTGAACGGTCTTAAACGTGGTGAAAATGGTCTTAAAGTGATCATGATGTGTGAATTACCAACCAACGCATTGTTGGCCGATCAATTCCTTGAACACTTCGATGGTTTCTCTATCGGTTCAAACGACCTGACCCAGCTAACGCTTGGTCTAGACCGTGACTCTGGTATCGTATCGCACTTGTTCGACGAACGTGACCCTGCTGTAAAAGCGCTTCTTGCTCTTGCAATCCAGGCATGTCACCGTGCAGGCAAATACGTGGGTATTTGTGGTCAAGGTCCTTCAGACCATCCTGATCTTGCGAAATGGCTCATGGAACAAGGCATTGAGTCTGTATCTTTAAACCCGGATTCAGTCCTGGATACCTGGTTCTTCCTGGCTAAAGAAAAAGTGGCAACTGCATAATAGATTTTAAATAAAAAAAGACCCTTTCGCAGGGTCTTTTTTTATGAGATGAATATTCTTTTATATTTCAAAACGCTCTTCTGAAAGTTTTAAAAATATAAGTTTTTGTATTTTGTTTCTCCACATTCAAATTGTAATGACAAACAAATGCCAACAGTAAAATCATTTTTAAAGGGCAATAATTAAAGCGAATCGGATATGTTGAATGATGCACTCAAACCACCCGATCCTTGTTACACTGTTTTTGATTTGAAGCATTTTCTTCATAAATAGGATTGAAAATACTCAATTTATCTATAATCTTAACGATAAGATGGTGTTTGTTTTCAAAATAGAATTCAATACAATCTTAATTCAACCTATTATCAGTTCAAATTTATATATTGAGATTCAGTCTATATGCAGATTTACTTGGCACGAAACAATCAACAAGCTGGTCCATATACGCTCGAGCAATTAAATCAAATGCTTGCCAATCAGCAAGTCATGCTAACTGATTTGGCATGGCATCAAGGCATGGCAGAGTGGAAAGCTTTAGGTGAGCTTACCCAGGGAAAATCGGTATATCAACCTGAGGGTTATGTCGTACCAACCGCAACACCTGACACGCCTTTCCAGAACAACCCGCCTATAACAGTGTCTGGTACGCAACCACGCACCCAAGCAACTACGCAAAAAAATACACTTGCCAGTATTCCCAGCCGTATTCTGGCCAAAATTGTAGACGTGTTACTCTGGTTACCAGCGACTTTTATTCTGACTGGATTCTTCACCCCTGAACAGGAAGTCCGCTTTGCAGAATTGAACCAAGAGTTCATGAATGTGATACTCAACAGTGATGCTGATCCTACCATGGCGCAGCAACTGCAAACCCAGATGTTTGAGATGTTTTCTCAACAAGCCTGGATTGCAACTGCGGTCTATTTACTGATCATGCTGGTGATTCAAGCCTACCTTATTGCCAAATCTGGGCAAAGTATTGGCAAAAAAATGACGAAAATCAAAATTGTAGATGCTGAATCTGGTGAGAAAGTTAGCTTATTACGTGCCTTCACCATTCGTAGCGTATTCTTTATATTTCTGAATATCATCTTCATGCCCTTGAGTTTAATGATTGACTGGGCCTTCGGATTGGGTAAAAAACGTCAGACCCTGCACGATAAACTGGCAAAAACTCAAGTGGTAAAACAATAATTTTGAATCACTTAAAATGGGATGATATTCATCCCATTCTTTCTTACATAACTTTGAAATTGAAATAAAATTCCTATAAATATTCCTAAATCCCGAGCAACAAAATCGGTTTTTATTACAGGCATTTAAAGCGGCTTTAGATATAGCTTAGTTCGTCAATCTCAGGCATAATGCCCTACAACGTAGCGGTGTATTATGATTAATAGGATGTTTTGTAAAAATCAGCCTTTTTCGTCATGTGCACTTTAATCGCTATCCCATATTAAATTAGGGAATGGGACTCTTCACCGAGGTTGTAAAATGAGACAAACGATTTTAGCTGTATTGTCTTTATCTGCGATGACTGCACTCTTGACCGGGTGTGGTGGTGATATGGTACTTCTGAACTCTAAAGGTCCAGTTGCAGCAGGTCAAAGTAACCTGATGATGACTGCGATTTACTTAATGCTGTTGGTGGTTATTCCATCAATCATCATGGCATTATGGTTCGGTTGGAAATATCGTGCATCGAATAAAGACGCAGACTATAAACCTACATGGACACACTCTACTGCGATTGAAATTGTGGTATGGGGTATTCCTGTCATTATTATTGGTATTTTAGCTTGGTTAACTTGGTGGGGTTCCCACAAGTATGACCCATACCGTCCAATTGAAGCAGATAAAGCACCATTAACTGTTCAAGTTATTGCTGAACAATTTAAATGGATCTTCATCTATCCTGAGCAAAACATTGCAACAATTAACGAATTGCGTTTCCCAGAGAAAACTCCGGTAAGCCTTCGTATCACGTCTAACTTCACGATGAACTCTTTCTTCATCCCGGCGTTAAGTGGTCAGATTTATGCAATGGCAGGCATGCAAACTCACCTTAACTTCTTAGCTGATGAAACGAGTCCAGCTGAAGGTTATCGTGGTTTCTCTTCAAACTATTCAGGCTATGGCTTCTCACAAATGCGCTTCCGTGCACATTCTGTGACTGATGCTCAATTCGCTGAATGGGTTGCTGCAGTTCAATCAGGTAATGGTACTTCAGTAAATCCTGTTGCAGTTCAAAAAACTGTTTTAGACCAAGCTGAATTTGCGACCTTACGTGACGGCAACCGTTCACAAAAACAAATTGATGCAATGGTTCGTAATGCAAGAACAGATTTAGAGAAACGACTTGCTGAAACTGCACAAGCAGAAGGCCCATATAAGACTCAGCCACATCCTGTGACTTATTATTCTTCTGTCGAGTCTGGTTTGTTTGAATCTGTGATTCACAACTATATGAGTAACTACCACGGTGCTGATCATACAGCTCCTGTAGAAGCTGCAGCGACTGATGCTGTTGCTCAGGAAGCATCTGCTTCTGAAGCTCATGTAGCAGGTGAACATGCGACTGCTTCTCAAGGAGAATAAGACATGAGCTTCTTAGGTAAGTTAGGTCCAGATGCAATTCCTTACGATCCAATCGTATTGGCAACTGTTGCAATGATGATCTTGGGTGCTATCGCAGTTGTTGCTGGTATTACCTACTTCAAAAAATGGGGCTACTTGTGGAACGAATGGTTCACATCTGTAGACCATAAAAAAATTGGTATCATGTATATCTTCGTATCTGTGATCATGCTGGTGCGTGGTTTCGCCGATGCGATCATGATGCGTCTTCAGCAGTTCCTTGCAAAAGGTGGCGGCGAAGGTTATTTACACCCTGAGCATTACGACCAGATCTTTACCGCGCATGGCGTGATCATGATCTTCTTCGTGGCAATGGGTCTTGTAGTTGGTTTAATGAACATCTCTGTGCCGCTTCAAATCGGTGCACGTGACGTTGCATTCCCATTATTGAACTCACTCAGCTTCTGGTTATTTGCCGGCGCTGCGGGTCTGATGATGGTTTCACTTGCGTTAGGTGAATTCGCTGCAACAGGCTGGATGGCATACCCTCCACTGTCAGGTATCGAATATTCTCCAGGCGTAGGTATGGACTACTACATCTGGGCACTGCAAATTTCAGGTCTAGGTACGCTATTAACGGGTGTTAACTTCTTTGTTACCATCATCAAAATGCGTGCGCCTGGCATGAAACTCATGGAAATGCCAATCTTTACCTGGACATCTTTATGTACAGCAGTATTGATTATTGCGGCTTTCCCGGTGTTGACTGCAACAATTGCAATGCTAACGCTTGACCGTTACTTCGATTTCCACTTCTTTACAAATGACCTGGGTGGTAGCCCAATGTTGTATGTAAACCTGATTTGGACTTGGGGTCACCCAGAAGTGTATATCTTGGTATTACCAGCATTTGGTATTTACTCAGAAGTTGTTGCGACTTACTCGCGCAAAGCATTGTTCGGTTACAAATCCATGGTGTATGCAACAGTAGCAATCACAGTATTGTCATTCGTTGTATGGGTTCACCACTTCTTTACTATGGGTGCAGGTGCCAACGTTAACGCGTTCTTCGGTATCATGACCATGATTATTGCGATTCCTACAGGTGTGAAGATCTTCTCTTGGTTGTTCACCATGTACAAGGGTCGTATTGTTTACACTACCCCAATGCTATGGACACTTGGCTTCCTTGTGACTTTCGGTATCGGTGGTTTAACAGGTGTATTGATGGCGGTTCCACCAGCGGACTTCCTGGTACACAACTCTTTATTCCTGATCGCTCACTTCCATAACGTAATTATTGGTGGTGTAGTATTTGCGATGTTCGCAGGTATCATCTTCTACTGGCCGAAAATGTTCGGTTGGAGACTGAATGAAACTTGGGGTAAAGCAGCATTCTGGTTCTGGTTCTTCGGTTTCTACTTTGCATTCATGCCACTTTATATCCTTGGTTTCATGGGTATGACTCGTCGTCTGAATACATTTGACAACCCAGATTGGGACCCATATGTAAATATCGCGATGTTCGGTTCAGTTCTTGTTGCACTTGGTATCGTATGTTTCGTTATGCAAATCGTGGTTGGTTTCTTACAACGTGACCAACGTCTAGATTTGACTGGCGACCCATGGGATGGCCGTACGCTTGAATGGTCGACATCTTCTCCTGCTCCGTTCTATAACTTTGCTCATCTTCCAAAGATCAATGGTATTGATACTTTCTGGGTTGAGAAAGAAAATGGTGTTGCATATGCAAAACCAACGAAGTATGAAGATATCCATATGCCAACGAATCGTGCTGCTGGTTTCGTTATCGCGATGTTCATCACTGTAATGGGCTTCGGTTTAATCTGGCACATCTGGTGGTTAGTAGTTGTTACGTTCATTGCTTCTATCATTAGCTTCATCGTGTCTTCTTTCACCAAGAAAGTGGATTACTATGTTCCTGCTGCTGAAGTTGAGCGTATTGAAAACGAACGCTATGCGATTCTTGAAAAACACTTGAAGAAGGACTAAGACAATGGCTGAAGTACTTCATCACGATAACCACGGACACGATGAGCATCATCACGATGATACTGACATCACCGTCTTTGGTTTCTGGACTTACTTGATGAGTGACCTTGTCCTGTTCGGTACACTCTTCATTGCGTTCGCTGTTTTAAGTAGCCACATTCCTGTGGGTACTCCAAGTGCGAGAGACCTGTTTGGCGACTCTTTAGGTTTCGTTCTGACTGAAACCTTCGCTCTCTTGATCTCTTCTGTAACCTTTGGTTTTGCAGTTCTTGCTGCATACAAAAAAGACGTTGCAAAAGTACTGACTTGGTTAGCGATTACTTGGGTATTCGGTGCTATCTTCATCGGCATGGAACTATATGAGTTCAATCACTTAGTTCATGCGGGTCACGGTCCAAGCACAAGTGCGTTCTTATCTGCGTTCTTTACCTTGGTAGGTACGCACGGTATTCACGTAACTTCTGGTCTGGTCTGGATGATCGTGTTAATGGTTCAAATCAAGAAATATGGTTTGACTCTTGCAAACACGCGTCGTCTAGCTTGCCTAAGCTTGTTCTGGCACTTCCTTGACATCGTTTGGATCTGTGTATTCAGCGTAGTTTACTTGATGGGAGTTCTGTAATGAGTCACGATCACAACTCAGCTGGTGCATCACACGGTAACGTTAAGCAATATACAATTGGCTTCGTACTTTCTGTCATCCTTACCGTAATTCCATTCGGTATGGTGATGGCAGGCGGTTTTGAACGCGGTATCTTGATTGCAGTAATTGCGATTACTGCGGTTGCTCAGATTCTTGTGCAGTTAATTTACTTCCTGCATATGAACTCTTCTTCAGAGCAACGCTGGAACGTGATTGCGTTCGTGTATACCATCTTAACCATCGCTATTCTTTTAGTAGGTTCTGTATGGATCATGAATTACCTACACTACAACATGATGATCTAAACTGGTCGTCATGTTGAAAAAGTATTTATTCCTGACTAAGCCAGGAATTCTCTTCGGTAACTTTGTTACCACTTTGGGTGGCTACTTCGTAGCCACCCAAGGTTCTGTAGATTTCCTTCTCCTGCTTATTACCCTTCTCGGTACTACGCTTGTCGTAGCATCAGGATGTGTGGTCAACAACGTGATTGACCAGGACATCGACCAAAAAATGCAGCGCACACAAAATCGTGCTCTGGTCATCAAAACCATCTCTGAACCTGTTGCCCTGGCTTTTGCTCTGGTCTTAGGCCTCATTGGTTTTAGCATTTTATGGTTCTGGGTAAATGCGTACGCTTTTCTTTTCGCGGTGATTGGTTTTGTTGTATATGTTGGTTTCTACAGCCTATGGACAAAACGAACCACAATTCATCAAACTGTAGTCGGCAGTATTTCTGGTGCAGCTCCGCCTGTCATTGGCTATACCGCTGTGGCCAATCAATTTGACCTGGGTGCATTACTGATCTTTTTAGGTTATGCGTTGTGGCAAATGCCTCACTCATGGGCAATTGCGGTTTACCGCTTTGATGATTACAAAAATGCAGGCATTCCCATTTTGCCTGTGGCGCGCTCGATTCATCGTACCAAGATCGAATCACTTTTGTATGTGGTGTTATTCACCCTGACCATGAATGCAT
This sequence comes from Acinetobacter sp. YH01008, assembly GCF_013420435.1. Taxonomy (NCBI): domain Bacteria; kingdom Pseudomonadati; phylum Pseudomonadota; class Gammaproteobacteria; order Moraxellales; family Moraxellaceae; genus Acinetobacter; species Acinetobacter sp. YH01008. The sequence continues at coordinate 104,731 of NZ_VOYD01000003.1, read as the reverse complement.
TATTTGTATATGGCTATGCCAATTGGTTGTATGCAGTCATTTTAAATCTATTGTGCATTTACTGGTTGTATATCGGTGTCATTGGATTTAAAGCTGAAAATGATCAGCTTTGGGCAAAGAAATATTTTCTGTTCTCTGTCATCCTGATTACCGTGATCAGTATTGTATTTAGCTTTACTTCAACTGCGCCATCTACACAGATAGTATTTTTTTAAAAAGATAGAGAGTTCGTCTCTATCTTTTTTTATTTCAGAATCAACGTCTCATATGTTCATGCATCGGTTGCATCGCATGGCAGTCATAACACAAAGCACTCAAATTGATTAAACGGTTATCGGCTTTATTACCATTAATATGATGCGTATGTAAATTTGCATGATCGTGAGTACAATCTTTTGTACATGCTTCACAGCGCCATTGTTTCGATTTTCTGTATTTATAGGAAATATACTTCCAGTCCATTTGATATTGATTAGCTACAATATCATTTTGGTCTGTATATAACACTTGAATCATCGCCTGATAAAATTGTGGCTCAAACTTGAGATAAAAATCACTTAAGTCTAATTTTTTGGATATCTGGTTTTTTTCCATCGGTGTCATCGAAGTTTTATAGCCGTTTAACTTTAATTGACTTAGACAGTATTTACAGACATCCAAATCATACTCACCACTTTTAATTTGGTTTGTATAATTTGAAATAAAGCGAATTTTACGAATTTTATCTGTGCGTGCTGAACACACATAACGCTGTATACGCCCAGCAGCCTTCATTTCTTTGAGCTTATGACAATGACAAATGTGTAATTTAGGCAGACTCTCTTCTTGCTTATTTCCCTGAAAAGCATCCTGAATATTCAGAGAAACCATCACGCCTTTATAATAAAGCAAACCCGAAGGAGAGCTTGTAATATCACCAATATCAACCTCGACACCTTCATGCAAATCATATAAATCTGCGTAGGTAATACCATTGCGAAAGGGTAAATCAGTAATATCTAAAAGCTTTGCTTTCATTTGACTTCTTAATTCATTTAAGAAGTCACTAGTTAAAAAATCAACGAGCTGCATTTGAATCACCATAGGCAACAGCACGAATTCTATCTTCAGCGGTTGTCACCACTCTAAATTCTACACGTTGTGATGCACCGTAATGCTCTCTATTAGAGCCACTCGCAGGTTGCCCATTTTTACCTAAAGGTGCAGCCGAAGAAAATCCAATTGCTCTGAATTTACGTTTTAACCACGCTTTTTCTACCGTTGTTAATAATGAACTTTGTAGTAAATAAATTAAGGTATTTTGTGCACGTGTTTGAGAAAGCTGCATGTTACGAATATAAGCCTCTTCCTCACCAACACCTTTTGCCCAGAAACTTGACGTATGCCCTTCAATACGAATTTCTTTAATATTATCAACAAAACGATCTTGCATCACCGAACGAATATAAATAGGGAAATATTCATTCAGTGCCTGCTTAAATTCAGCACTTAAATCTGCTGAACCTGCCTTAAAAAGAATTTCCTCATTATTAAAGCGCACTGTTAAGTCAGGACTTAGAGTTGCACCCCACTTGGTCAATTTACTTTGTAGCTTTTGCTCTAATTGCGAATGTAATTGTTGTTCATCCGCCTTAAAAATTCGTGGGATATCGACTGATTCTTTAACACGTATCATGTAAATGACACTAATAAGCAAAAACACCATCATCAGTGCAGTCATAATATCGCTTAAACTAATCCATTGATCAGAATTCGTTGCACGCTGACGCATAAAGGGCAACATTAAGATCTCACTCCCTGATCAATCGAGTCGATAATATTTTTTAAATTTTCTGTAATTGGCTCATAATCTTGTGCAAACTTAGTTGAAAGTGCACCTAATTGCTGAGCGAGTGTGATCAATGACTGATTCAATGTCTGCTGCAATTGAGTTTCAATCGTGCTTAAACCATCGCTTAATTGCTGCTGCGTCTGTTCAAATGATTGCTTCATTTGCTTTTGCATTTGTTCAGCTTGCTGTGCAGACGTTGTTTGTATCTGTAGCGCACGCGCATGACTAGACTCCAAATAGTCATGAATTTCAGTAAAGATCGTTTCGGTCAGTTGATTGATTTTATCCATTTGCGATTCAGTCTTGTTAAAACTCTCTGCAAACAATTGACGCGTTTGATCAACCTCTACAAGTTTTGCATCCAAAGCGCCATAGAAATGCTCAATACGGTTGTTAAACTCATAGTTGGTATGATCAATGGATTGAATGGCTTGCTCTACTTGTAAAATAATTTGCTTAAAACCATCCACATTATGCAACACAGTTGAAAAATCATTTTTCACCTGTTCAATCTGAGACAACATTCCCTCATAATTTGTGGTCTGTTGTTCTACGTGAGATGCGTATTGCTCCTGCCAATCTACCAAACGGTTTACAGATTGATTAAGTTGCTTAAAGTTTTCACCCAAACTATCTGTTAAATTTTCATTGAAACGTTGAATTGCTTGTTCCAGGGCCTTAATGAAAATATCAGTGGTCTGTTCTGCTTGCTTTTGTGCAAACGAAACAAATTCGTTTCTTAATTCTGCGATTTCACCTGCAATATAACCTTGTGTACTGCGTTGAATTTGCTCAATACCACCTAAACTACTACTGATCGATTGAAGCATTTCTTGCATATTATTTTTATTATTTTTATCTAAATTTAGGCCAAAATTTTCAATGGCTTTTACTAAATTCTGATGATGATTTTGATTATCAGTATAAATTTTTTCTAAAAATTGGCTCTGCTTTGCTAAAATTTGATGCTCTTCATAAAACTGCTGCACCTGCTTATCTGCCTGTAAATCAGTATCATTTTCTTTAAACTTAATAAGTGCATGAAATTTAATTAAAATTGAAGCAAGAATACCTGCAAATGACCCCCAAAATGCAGTTTTAATACCATTTACTAGAGTCGATAGACTTCCCGTTGGATCCTCTGTGTCAAAGCCCGCAAGCCCCAAAGCAACACCAAAGAAGGTAAAGCCAATCCCTATTGTAATCAGTAAACTTGGGTAAGCAGGATTAGCCTTTTCATGCAAGCGATCTAAACGAATAAAATAAATAAAGAAAACAACAATAACTACAATTGCAAGGAAATGAAAAATTTTGGAAAAAACATCAAGAAAATCTAACATGACAGAGGGAAAGGAAATAAAATTATGTGAATAGTATCACTATAAATAATTGTTCCCACAAAAAAACTTCAATAAACACAAAAGAATAAATATAACTTAATATTTGAATTTAGCTATTTCAAAGCTATGACTTGTATTTTAAACCTAAACCCTCTAAAATTCTTGGCTCGCAAACACTGCGACACAACCTTGGTTGTGACTCCTTGCTTCAATTTACTTAAATTGGGGCTGTCCAAACCGTAAGGAGCTGACAATGCGTCATTACGAAATCGTACTTTTAGTACACCCTGATCAAAGCGATCAAGTCGTTGGTATGGTAGAACGCTACCTAACTCACATCAAAGAAGCTGAAGGTCAAATCCACCGTCTTGAAGACTGGGGCCGTCGTCAATTGGCTTACCCAATCAACAAGATCCACAAAGCTCACTACATTCTTATGAATGTTGAGTGTGGTCAGACTACTCTTGATGAGCTTGAAGAATTGTTCCGTTATAACGATGCAATCATTCGTAGCCTTATCATCCGTCGTGAAAACGCAATCACTGAAGAGTCACTATTGGCGAAAAGTGCTGAAGAAAAACGTGCGCGTAAAGCTCAACGTGAAGAAGCACAACACGCTCAAGACTCTGCTGAAGCTTAAGGAGAACATAACATGGCACGTTTTTACCGTCGTCGCAAGTTCTGCCGCTTTACAGCTGAGAACGTTACGTACATCGACTACAAAGATATCGACACTTTAAAACAGTACATCACTGAAAACGGCAAGATTGTTCCTAGCCGTATTACAGGTACTAAAGCTCGTTACCAACGTCAATTGGCGCTAGCTATTAAACAAGCTCGCTTCTTGTCTTTGATCCCTTACACTGACAATCATAAGTGAGGTTGAGCTGTGGATATTATCTTATTACAACGCATTAAAAACCTAGGTAAACTAGGCGATAAAGTATCAGTTAAAGCTGGTTATGGCCGTAACTTCCTTATCCCACAAGGTATGGCAGTTGCTGCAACAGAATCAAACACTGCTGCTTTTGAAGCTCGTCGTGCTGAACTTGAGAAAGCTGAAGCTGATGTTTTAGCTGCTGCTCAAGCACGTGCTGACCAATTGAACGAAGTAAATATCGTAATCACTGCGAAAGCTGGTGACGAAGGTAAACTATTCGGTTCTATCGGTACTCGTGACATCGCTGACGCGTTGACAAATGCTGGTCTAGAAGTAGACCGTGCAGAAGTACGTCTTCCAAATGGCGCACTTCGTCACACTGGCGAATTTAACATCGCAATCCAATTGCACCATGATGTTACTGCAGAAGTTCTGGTTACTATCGTAGCTGAGTAATTTCTCGCCTCAAAAAGAGCATGCGAAAGCATGCTCTTTTTTTATCTATAAAAAAATGACAGGTATCTCCTGCTTAAAAATTATTTTATTACCCATACAAATGAAAATTTACCCTTCGCATTTGATTTCAGAACGCGTATGATTTCATGTCGTAGTGAATAAAAGCTATTCATCTCCGATAATGTTTAACCATTGTATTTAAAATCAGGGATTTATATGTCACAGGCGAATGCCAGCAAAAAGCCGACCAGCGCTAATATCGAAATCAGTACTGAGAACAGCAATCTCAAGGAATTTCGTACTCCACCGCACAATTTAGCGATTGAACAAGCCGTACTTGCTGCATTAATGACCGTTGCCGAATCTTTTGAACAGGTCGGTGATGTGCTGACTGAAAATGATTTTTATGCGACCCGACATAAATATATTTTCCGCGCCATTGATCAACTCTCTAAAGAAAACTCACCTTATGATGCGGTACTGGTGCATGACTGGCTGATCAAGCAGAATTTACTGGATGCGATTGGCGGTGAAGAATATCTGATGCAGCTCATGGCAGACTCGCCATCGAGTTTCTACAACCTGGAAACCTATGCAGGCAAAATTAAAGAATTCTCGACCCTGCGCAACATGATTAAAGTCAGCTCTGAAATTTTACAAAATGCCTATGACACCAAAGGCCGTACCGTCAGTGAAATTTTGGACTTGGCTGAAACCAATATTTTCTCGATTGCAGAACAGCATAATAATAATGCCAAGGCTCAAGGGCCTAAACCGATTAACTCTGTCGTTGCCGATGTTTTTGATAAATTGAATGAATTATCACAAATGGAAGGTAGCATTACCGGTCTAACCACAGGTTTTGTGGAGCTGGATAATAAAACCTCAGGCATGCAATCCGGCGACCTGATTATTGTCGCGGCGCGTCCGTCCATGGGTAAAACCACCTTTGCCATGAACCTGGTCGAAAGCGTTTTATTTAATAACAACCTGCCGGCGCTGGTCTATTCCATGGAGATGCCAGCGGATTCGATTGCCATGCGTTTGATTTCGTCATTTGGCCGTGTGCATCAGGGGCATTTGCGTTCAGGCAAAATGGACAGCGATGAGTGGTCAAAAGTGACCAGTACCATTGTGCATTTACAGGAAAAAAACCTGTATATCGATGATTCCTCTGCCCTGCCACCAACTGAATTACGTTCCCGTGCCCGTCGTATTGCCAAAATGCATGGTGGCAAACTCGGCTGTATCATGGTCGATTATCTTCAGTTGATGAAAGTACCCGGTATGGGCGACAACCGTGTCGGCGAGATCTCGGAAATTTCACGAAGTTTAAAAGCCTTAGCCAAAGAAATGCAGTGCCCTGTGATTGCACTTTCCCAGTTAAACCGCGCCCTGGAAAACCGCCCCAATAAACGCCCGGTGATGTCCGATTTACGTGAATCCGGTGCAATCGAGCAGGATGCCGATTTGATCATGTTCATTTACCGCGACGAGGTTTATAACAAGGAATCAAAGGAAGCCGGCACTGCTGAAATTATTATTGGTAAGCAGCGTAACGGCCCGATTGGTACGGTACGTCTGGCTTTCGAAGGTCAATATACCCGTTTTAGTAATCTCTCACCTGAGTTTTATGCTCAGTATGATGATGAAGAGTAAACAAGCTCAATCATCAGATTTCCATCGTCCCTCCAGGAGTAATTTAGGGTGCGCCAAGCTACAGTTTATATTGACAGTGCAGCACTGCAATATAATTTAAACCGTGTCAAACAACTTGCCCCAACCGCTAAAATCGTCAGTATGGTCAAAGCCAATGCTTACGGACATGGAGTTAAAGACTGCCTAGCAGCCTTAAGTGCAAGCGATGCTTTTGGTGTCGCATGCTTACAAGAAGCCCTGGAAATTCGTGAACTGGGTTATCAACAGCCGATCACGCTCATCGAAGGTGTTTTTGTTGCAGACGAAATGCCAATCGTGATTGATCAGAATATTGAAGTGATTGTGCATCAGCAGGCACAGGTCGATTGGCTCTTGGCACATAAAGATGCTTATATCGCCAAAGACCTGAAAGTCTGGGTCAAGCTGAATAGCGGGATGAACCGTCTTGGCTTTAAAATTGATGTAATTAAAGACGTGATCAATCAACTCAAAGCTGAAGGTTTTACTTGTGTTTTGGCGATGCATTTTGCCAATGCCGATGCTGATCACCCGCTGAATGATGAACAAATCCGTCAATTCTTAGAAATTAAAAATGACTGTGCACCATTGATGGGTTCATGTTGTAACTCAGCAGCCATTTATAAATATCCAGAATTGCATTTTGATTTTGTCCGTCCCGGGATCATGCTTTATGGCGCGACTCCATTTGCAGATCATGATGTGCATGATCTGGATTTAAAACCAGTCATGACCTTTACTGCCGAAGTGATTGCACTTAACCATATCAAGGCAGGTGAGCATGTCGGTTATGGTTCAACATTTACAGCTGAGCAAGACATGACACTTGCGATTGTTTCAATTGGCTATGGTGATGGCTACCCTCGTGCTTTCCCGAAACAGAACTATGTGGCGATTAATGGCCAGCAAACGCGTGTCATTGGTCGTGTAGCAATGGACATGATCGCGATTGATGTAACTGCGATGCAGGTAAAACCTGGCACTCAAGTCGAACTTTGGGGGAATACCCGTTTGGTCGATGAGGTTGCTGAAGCCAATGGCACCATTGGTTATGAACTGTTATGCAGACTCAGTCATCGTCCGCTACGTAAAGTTATTTGAGTTGATCCTCAGAGCCAAAAAAGTCCAACAGAAGTTGGGCTTTTTATTTAAGCTGATTTTTGTTCTTCAGCCTGCTCTAAACTCAATTTCTCTAATAAAGCATCGACATGATGTTGCTGAAAGGCAAAAGGATTAAAGTCATTAAATCCCATGTCCTGACAGAATTGCTGGATTTGACTGCGTTTAGAAATATACTTCATCGACCAGTCGGGGAAACTCGGATATTCGATTTCCTTGGTCTCAAACAATTTAATATCATGATGGCGAGGATCTTTATTGAGTCTCTCGAGCAGCAGACTTTTTAAGGTTAAACACTCACCTTCCAGACATTGAAAAAAATAACCATCGGCAAAATACAGCACTCCTGTGACTTGATAGCGATGATTAAAATCACGTGCTTCTTTCAGGATATTGGTCAGATCTTCAAGCAAATCAACTTTAGAAGACGTACTTTTACTGGCGTAACAAAATTGGTACATGCGCTAACTTATCTATTTTTATTATGCTGGTGCACAGAAGTTCATACTGTACGCGAAAAAACTGAACCAGAATACCTTTTACAGAAAATATTCATTCGATGGAACAGGTAGCGCTGCCAGTCCTTTTTTCAAGGTGTCTGACCATTGCCGGCTGATCGACGTGAAATATTCATCATCTTCGGCAATACGTTTACCCCTCGGCATCATTAAACTGTCTTTTTTATACACCAGCACATCGAGTGGCATACCGACCGATACATTGGAACGTAAGGTCGATGCAAATGAAATGAGCGAACAACGCAGAGCTTCATCCAGCGGCATATCATAAGTCAAGGCGCGATCCAATATCGGCTTGCCATATTTACTCTCGCCAATCTGGAAATACGGCGTATCCCGCGTGGCACAGATAAAATTTCCTTGCGGATACACATGATAGAGCTGCATTTCTTGATCTTTGAGCTGACCACCCACCAGTAAATTACAATAATAATTACTCTGTTCCAAAATGTCGCTGGTGACATTGGCGATGACTCTCTTAAGCGTGCTCCCGATCAGTTCAGCCACATCAAACATGGTATGCAGACTGAGTATATTGGGTTCCTGCTTCAATTCTAGCTGATTTTTGATACGCCCAATTACGGCTTGTGTTGTGGCCAGATTTCCGGAGGCCTGTATGACGATCATACGCTCCCCAGGAATACCAAAGGTATACAGTTTGCGAAAGACAGAAATATGATCTACTCCGGCATTGGTCCGTGTATCACTAATAAAAAGCATACCTTGCTCTAAACGTAGCGCACAACAATACGTCATTCTTTTGTCCTTATTAACATCCTAGTACCTGAACAATGGAATGCATGGATTCCACACCGCCCTTCTCCCTCACACCACGTACCGGTGCTACATCCCAATAATCCCGCCCAATGGCCACATAAATATGCGAGCTTGGACTAAACAGCAGATTACTCACATCAAAACAATACCATGTCTGCTCTACAAACACCTCTGCCCAGGCATGACTGGCCAGATGTGAAGCATTTTGTGCATATAAATAGCCAGAAACATAACGGGCAGCCAAGCCCAGATATTTACACATGGCAATGAAAATATGACTATGATCCTGACAGACCCCCTGACGTGCTTCAAAGGCATCTATGGCAGAGCCTTGCACTGAGGTGCTATTGGAAATATAAGGGACATGTTCCAGCAAGGCCTGTGCCAGTTCAATCAGACGTTGACGGCTTAATGCAGGGACATGAGCTTGTGCAAAATCTTTCATTGCTGCATTACATTGCGTTGATTCGGTTGGCTGTAAAAAAATATTGGGATTGATTGAATCATTCAGTCCAGTCTGATGCGCGGGATTCAGCTCGACAATCCCTTGCGCCATGATCGTTAAGGAATAATAAGGTTCACGCTGGTTACAGGTCATCCACAGATTATGAAAGGCATCTTTTCGGATTTCTTTATTCCCCGGTACACTAATATCCCAGGAATGCACCCGTTGATGCGCATTGCTCGAAGGCATCATTTTGATGTACTGAATACTGTTCCTCACCTCAGCTGTATACATATAATGCGTTTGGTGATTCACCATCAATTTCATACATCTGCCTCAAACAGTTGATGGATATGGTCGCTAAACTGATAGAACTGAATCCGGTTCGGTTCTGTACGCAACTGTTCCCAGTATTGCTCCAGGTCACCCCAGCCCATTTCCACTAGAATTCTGACTACATCATCGATCTTGCACAGTGTCGTACTGGTTTCTTCACCGAGTCGTAACTGATGATCGAGCTGTTCGACACATTGTCCCAGGCTAAAGAACAGAAAAATATCGGCAGATTCAGCTTCCAGAATATCTTCACATTCAGTCACCACTTCACAAATATAACCAGCATTTTTGTCTGCAGTTTTGATCAGTTTCATTAGTTCTGCATAGCCTGATGCAGACAATACTCCGCGTAGTTCCTGAATATTATCTTTAGCCACTTTAAACTGCTGGCTAAAAGATGCGGTCTGAGTTGAATCTAGTACCAATTCATTTAAGGAACTGGCATCAAAAGCGGGTAAACAAAAAGCATGTGCATAGGCCACAGCTGCTTCGTCTTCTAAAAATGGAAAGCGCGCACATAAAAAATGAGTGCGAGATAAATAACGCCCTAACCAAAAAATATGTTGTGCATTGCTATTCAGCAAAACCATGACATTTTCCTTCTTTGGAATATTATGAATGTAAATTGTCGACTACCCAGGTATCTTTAATACCGCCACCCTGTGATGAATTCACCACCAGTGAACCGGGCTGCATCGCTACACGTGTCAAGCCACCCTGCACAATTTCAGTACGGTAAGGCGAGCTTAAGACAAATGGGCGCAAGTCAATATGACGTTCAGCAATACCAAAATTGGTCAAAGTCGGACTAACCGATAAGTCCAAAGTTGGCTGCGCAATATACAAATGCGGCGCAGCTAAAATTTTCTCCCTGAAAAATTCAATTTGCTGTTTCGAAGCCTGTGGCCCAATCAGCATGCCATAACCACCCGAACCCTGAGCTTCTTTTACCACCAGCTGGTCCAGATGGGCCAACACATAGCTTAAATCTTGCTGATTACGACATTGATACGTCGGAACATTTTTTAGTATTGGCTGTTCACCCAAATAAAAATGAATCATTTTATCGACATATGGATAAATCGATTTGTCATCTGCGACACCTGTACCCGGTGCGTTGGCAATCAGGACATTATTTTGTAAATAAGCTGACATTAAGCCAGGTACACCCAGGGTACTCTCCGGTTTAAAGCATAATGGATCGAGATAAGCATCATCGACCCGTCTATAAATAACATCGACTCTTTGGCGACCACGTATAGTTTTTACATAAACCTTCGAGTCATCAACAAAAAGATCACGTGATGTTACCAACGGTACATTCATTTCTCTTGCGAGAAAGGCGTGCTCATAGTAAGCACTATTAAAACGCCCTGGCGTCAGCACTACGACAAAGGGTTTGTCGACATGGGCATTTTCGATCAGGATTTCTTTTAAAAGCTGGGGGTATTGCTCAATTCCAGCAATCTTGGACTGTTCAAATATTTTCGGCATCAGCTTTTGGCTAATCTTACGGCATTCCAGCATATAAGAGACACCCGATGGCGTTCTAAGATTGTCCTCCAAGACATAAAATTTGCCCTTGGAATCACGTATTACATCAATGCCACTAATCTGGCTATAAATCCTGCCTTTCAGGCTATGTTGATACATATGCGGCTGATAAGCCTCATGCGTCAAAATCTGGAGTTCAGGAATGATATTGGCTTTTAAAATATCCTGTTGATGATAAATGTCATGTAAAAACAGATTCAGTGCGCGCACGCGTTGTGCCGACCCCAGAGCCACCATATTCCACTGTTTGCGGTCAATCACTCGTGGAATGATATCGAAAGGAATGCTTCGCTCTACCCCCTCTTTATCTTCGTAAACCGTAAAGCTAATGCCATGATGTAAAAAATGTTCTTTTGCCACCTGATTCAGAGCATTCAATTCATCCAGCGTGTGTTGGGATAACCATTCTTCCAGTCTTTGACTTGCCTGACTGGACATGACTTGCTCATCCTGCATTTCATTAAAGAATTTTGAAGACAACTGTTGAAATAAAAGTTGTGGATTTGCTGTAGTCGATACCGTTGCTGTTTTAGCCTCTATAAAATTTTTCCCAAGATTCGGAGAAGTAAATTTATCAATCGTTTCAATCACATTTGTATCCTGATTTCCTTTAAGCATACAAACCCTCGTATTATCATCTATTTTAATTTAATCAAAGCAATATCTATGCCAGCACATCTATATTCCGCCTATCATTAATCTAGGAACTACCATTTAAACTCAATGCTATTTCTTGCCAAGTTATTTTTAGTTTGTAGGACAATTGTTGCGTTTAAGGACTTGCGAAAAAATGTGAGTTTTCTTATTGTGTTAATCTAAGTTCAAATCCCGTCTTTTATTGCCAGTAAAATACACTATGTCAGCACAAGAAAAAGAAACCTCGAACAGCCTGTATCGCCAATGGCAAATCTTGTCGCGTCTTTCTACCGGCAAATGGATGGGAACACGTGAATTACAGGAAATCCTGAATCGCGAAGGAATTGATATCAGCCTGCGTACCATTCAGCGTGACCTGAACCAGATTGCGCAGCGCTTTCCAATCGAAAGCAGCAAGACCACACCACAAGGCTGGCGTTGGCGCTCAGATGCACCGTTGCAAAGCTTGCCGCATATGACCAGCTCACAGGCGGTCACCTTTATGATGGTCGAAGAACATTTAAAACATTTGCTGCCACCGAGCCTGATCGAAGAAATGAATCCCTGGTTTGATCTGGCACGCCGCAGTCTGTCCTCGCAAAACAATGTCCGCCAATGGATTAATCGGGTACGGATTGTGCCAGCCACCCAACCGCTCATTCCACCTTTCGTGGATAAGACTGCACAGCAGGCGGTATATGAAGGCTTGTTGCAGGACAAACAGCTGGAATGTGTCTATCAGGGCCGCGGTCACAACAGCGAAGAAAAGACTTATATCCTCAATCCACTGGCTTTGGTGCAAAAAGGCTCCATCATTTATCTGGTCTGTACCCGTCATGACAAATCTGATATTCAGACCTTTGCCCTGCACCGTTTTAAATCGGCAGTAGTTCTCAATTCACGTGCCCTGCATCCGGTGAATTTTGATATTGATGACTATATCGATTCTGGTGCATTGGGCTTCCGGGTGGATTTCAATCACCCTACTGAAAATGTCATGCTAAAACTGAGCATGTCGGAATCGGATGCACATTATTTTGAGGAAAGTCAGCTCAGTAAAGATCAGAAGATTGAAAAACTGGACAATGGTATGTCGCTGATTAGTGCAACGGTTCCTTTTACTTCACAACTGGTGTGGTGGCTGCGCAGCTTTGGTAAAAAGATTAAACATATTGAACCCAGTATGGTGTCCAATGCAGTTAGCCAGATGGATGAGGAAAACCCTTAACCAAATGGATTTCATTCAGCTTTAATAATTCCAGAATAAAAAAATCCCCAGATTGGGGATTGGAGAATTATGCTTGTATTTTTATGATTGTTCTGGTGGTCTACCGCTGTACCAACCTGCTTTTCTCTAATACCCCGAAATGCAGATTGGATGAAACCTCAATATTTAAACAGAACTGAGACATGAGCAAGCCAGTTCGGCATTATTAAAGCGAATGGATTTTTTTGTCATGGTTTATAACTCCTGTATGGGTGATAAATCGACTATAAAAGCATTCACTCTGCCTGTGAAATAAATAGAATATATGTGCTTTGCATATTTTTTCTATAGGAATTTTTCCGCAAAATTTATCTGCAATTGCTACTGACTGATTGCCTGTCTGGGTATGATTTTTGGCAAGTTTATAAAATTGAATAACAATTCTATGCTTGCATAAGATACCTGGCTCTGCACATCATAAAGCCCTATAGAAGTAGAAATAGGGACTTAATTTTACAATGGCTAACCCTGCTCAATTAGTACGGCACAAGCTGCTCAATACTTTCTTTTCTCGCCATTCAGTCTGGTTTGCCTGCATTCTGATTGCAGTGATTTTTACCACATTCCATATCGGTTATTCGCCGCGTTATATCTATTATTTTATGCCGCAAACTTTGGTGAATACCCTGTGGATTCTGAGTATACTCCTGAGCCTGTTGGGTTTGTATGATGTACTGCAAAACAAGCATTCTATTCTGAAAAACTACCCCATCATGGGACATTTCCGCTTTATCTTCGAAGAATTTCGTCCGGAGATTCGTCAATATTTTATTGAAGCCGACCGCGATGCACTGCCCTTTTCCCGTATGCAACGTAGTCTGGTGTATCAGCGGGCGAAAAATGAAAATTCAGATAAACCTTTCGGTTCAATTCTCAATGTCTATGAAGACAATTATAGATTTGTCAGTCACTCTTTGACGCCATGTAAGGTGGCCGATCCACAAACTTTCCGTATCCTGATCGGCAATGAGCAATGTACACAGCCCTTCTCTGCTTCCATTTTAAATATTTCAGCCATGAGCTTTGGCAGTATGAGTGCCAATGCAATCCGTGCGCTGAATCTCGGCGCTCAAAAAGGTGATTTTTTCCATGATACCGGTGAAGGCAGTATCAGCCCCTATCATCTTGAATATGGGGGCGATCTGGTCTGGGAAATTGGCAGTGGTTATTTTGGCTGCCGTACCTTAGATGGACAGTTTGATCCGGAACGCTTTGCGGCACAAGCCAAATTACCGCAAGTAAAAATGATTGAAATCAAGTTATCACAAGGGGCTAAACCCGGACATGGCGGTATTTTACCTAAAAGCAAGATCTCGGAAGAAATTGCCCAAATCCGGGGCATCAGCCGTGAACATGATTGCGTATCACCCTCTAGTCATCCCGCCTTTAGCACCCCGATTGAAATGATGAATTTCATCCAACGATTACGTGAACTTTCCAACGGAAAACCGGTCGGATTCAAGCTATGTCTGGGGCAGCCCTGGCAGTTTATGAGTATGGTCAAAGCCATGCTGCACACCCAGATTTATCCCGATTTCATCGTCGTCGATGGCTCTGAAGGTGGAACGGGCGCTGCACCCATTGAGTTAATCGACTTTGTCGGTGCACCCCTAAGAGAAGGTTTACTATTTGTGCATAATACCCTTGTTGGTGCAGGTTTAAGAGATAAAATCAAAATTGGTGCAAGTGGTAAAATTATTAGTGCATTTGATATTGCCAGCACGCTCGCGATTGGGGCAGATTGGGTGAATTCGGCACGTGGTTTTATGTTTGCCGTCGGCTGTATTCAGGCTCAAAGCTGTCATACCAACCAGTGTCCTGTCGGTGTCACCACACAGGATAAAGATCGTCAAAAGGCCTTACATGTGCCCACCAAAGCAGAGCGCGTATTTCATTATCATAAAAACACCTTACACGCCTTGTCTGAACTGATTGCTTCTGCAGGCCTGAAACACCCTTCGGCGATTAAGGCACATCACTTGGCACAACGTGTGAATAATCACGAAATAAAGAACTTTGCGCAGATTCATTTTTGGTTGAAAGAGGGAGAATTATTATCCTGTGAAAATAAGGATGAGGAGAACTTCTACTTCCGGATGTGGAACCTGGCTAAACTGGATAAATTTTAACTCAATACAGTTAAATTAGAAAAGGCGTTTAATCAAACGCCTTTTTTCACATTGAATTGTAGATCAATAATAGGTTTTACTGCCCTGTGCATGTAGAAAGGCAGGAATCAAGCCGGTCAATGCAGCACGAATATCCGCGCGTTCATTGATCAGTTGATGCGAACCTTCTTCCAGCATCAGTAAGGTCTGGAGACGGAATTTACGTCGGATAAATTCGATATTATAGCGCCAGTCTACGGTCTGATCCTGTGCACCCTGTGCCAGCCAGACCGGAATACGACAGGCCGGACGCGCTTCCATTTCCAGCATCCAGCGCGACATCGCCAGAATCCAGTCCATACCCATCATCCGCGGCTGTAACGGATCTTTAAGCCGGATAAAACGCAGAAACTCCGGATTATGGTTATTGCGTCTGAAATGCCGGGGAACTTCACGCTTGATCCGGCTAATAATGCCCAGCCCGACCGAGTTATGCCACCAGGCTGTTTTCGCAGGACGAATCAGCGGCGATAACAGCAAAACCCGTTCTACAAAAGGATTTTCGCGGCGCTGTGCAAATTCGAGTAAGTGATGCATCCAGATTGCACCACCGGTACTCTGTCCAATTCCCACCCAAGGTTTGGGCAATTGCGAGGCAAGTTGTACATAGCGATGTACGGCATGCAAAACCTGCTGATAATGATCAAAATTCTGAATGCTGGCAGGTGAACCATCACTCAGACCATGTCCGGGCAGGTCATAGGTCAATACACTAAAACCTTGCTCCAGCAGCTCTTTGACAATCGGCTGATAAATCCCGCTATGTTCCAGATAACCATGCAGCAAGAAAGCAGTGCCCTGAATCTTGTCAAAGCGGGTATTTTCCAGGTTTGGTTCAAATACCTGTACATGTAATTTAAACAATGGCATCTGTACGTAGCCTTGCCAGTGTTTGCAGTCCAATAAATCAAAGCCATACAGCTTGCGATAGGATTGCAGATCAATTGGCGGCTCATCACTACGATTCAGGTTTAACGGCGGCAAGAGTTGTGGCGTTATATCCCGGCTTGGGATGGGTAAATCAAGTTGCTTCAGGATCGTGGGATTTAAAAATGGGATATCAGACATTATGGCACCTCCCGACAGTCACTAGATCCAAACCACATATCGCGCATGGTCGCCAACATTTCATAATTGGCACGACGACTATGATCATAATTTTGCGCACTTGGACGCCATCGTGTCAAAGGCTTCGGCATCGGTGCCTCTACCGGAATGGTTTGTATGCCATTTAAAGCAAATAAACGGCGGGTCCGTGGCATATGATAACGATCCGTAATCAGAATCACAGTCGGTGCTCCACCTTTCTTTTGTAATAATAATGAACTGAAACGGGTATTTTCACAGGTATTCATGCTGCGATCTTCCAGCAATTTGGCATCAACATCGTGGTTTTTCAACCAGCGCTGCATATACGGCGCTTCTACACCACTCAGCACAATCGGTAACTGATAATGTTTTTCTACCGCCAGCGTGGTTTCCAGACGTAAACGCGTATAGTGATTGACCACAATCTCTTCACCCTTTTCATCTAGCGTTAAACCGCCACCCAACACCACAATGGCATAAGGCTGGGAGCTATTCGCCGGTTTCACTTGTTGCTGATCTTGTAGTAAAGCCAGGTCCTGCTGAATTTCCTCTTCAGCGGTTTCTTGTACCGAGCTGGCCTCTTCTTGTTCTATAGGATGCGTACTCAGGAACTCAATATATTGTTCAATACGTTCTTTGTTTTCATTGCTGTCCCAGTCCAGCAACTTCCGAACATTTGCAGTCGGATCAACCGGCTCTGTCGGTACTTGTGAATATAATAATGGAACTTGAGCAGGCGGACTTTGCTCTGCCTTTTGACTTTGCTGCTCACGCTGATGTTCTTCAATGACCTGTTGCAGCGCTTTATAACGTGCCTGAATCAGAATCAGGTTGGCAGAATTGTTTTGTTGGATATCCTTTTCCATGACCTTTAAATATGCCTGACGGGCAATCCATAAATCGGAGCCAGGTTCCAGATTTTCATGCTCGCTCAATGCTGCCATTTTCTGGCTTTGCGCTGCTACTTCATTAAGTTCTAAAGATACAAACTGGTTTAAGCCCTTGACGATCATTTGCGAGTAAAAAGGGGTATAAACCAACACCAGTAGACAGCCGAATAGTACAAACAGTCCAGTGACCACTTGTAGCAAACGTACCATCCAATGGGTTTTATTCATATCATTTTTCATCCTGATGAGAACGGATCAATCCATTTTGGTCAAACAATACAGGTTCTGGTTCCAGCAGCAGCTTGAATTTTTCCCAGACCGACTGCTGTACTGCACGATAAGTTTTACGCACATCGGTAAGAGAGGCCTGACCATAATTCACCAAGACCAGCGCCTGTTTATGAAACATGCCGACAGACCCCAACTGTTTGCCCTTCCAGCCAGCCTGATCAATCAGCCAGCCTGCCGCCAGTTTAACTTGAGTATTGGCTTGCTGGTAATGGGGTAAATTCGGGAAAGATGCCGCAATCTGGTCAAAGACCGGCTGATCTACCAGCGGATTTTTAAAAAAACTCCCCACATTGGGAAATTCTTGCGGATCAGGTAATTTGCTTTGACGGATCTGAATCACTTGCTGTTGCAGGTTTTCTGCTGTAAGCGTATCACCGACGGCTGTCTTTAAGTCACCGTAATTCAGTTTCAAATCTGGCTGTTTCAGTAATTTAAAAGTCACATGGGTAATCACATAACGGTTTGGCTCATCTTTAAAAATACTATGTCGATAGGCAAACTGGCAATCTGCTGCGCTAATCGAGCCAAACTGTTTGAGCTGACGATCATAGACTGCAACCGAATCGATAAACTCGCCAACTTCGACGCCATAGGCGCCAATATTCTGTACCGGCGATGCACCAACACGCCCAGGAATCAGGGCCAGATTTTGTAAACCATACAGACCTTGTGCTGTAGTCCAGAGCACGAAGTCATGCCAGCCCTGCCCGCCGCCCACGCGTAAACGTTGCGACTGATCATCGCCATCCAGCATCTCAATGCCCTGAATATCGATATGCAAAACCAGTGCGTGAATCTGTTCAGGCAACAACATATTGCTGCCACCTGACAGAATCAGCACATTTAACTGTTGCTGTTCAGCAAAATCCAGAGCCGCCAGCAGATCATCGGTCGATTGAATATGGGCATAGTGTGAAGCAATGGCTTCTAAATTTAGGGTATTAAAGGGTTTAAGTTGAACCTGAGTTTGAATCTGCATTGCTTAAACCTTGTGTACATTCTGTTTGAAAATTTCAACCCATGCCTGACTGCTGGACTCACACTGATCGAGCACCCGTTCAAAACCATCCGCTTCGCCATAATAAGGATCGGGCAAGGCCTGTTGTGGATAATCCTGATCATGCTCACTCATCAATGCAACGCGTGCACGTAAATGACCGAACTCAGTTTCGGCCAGACGCTGTATATTCTGGATATTAGATAGGTTTTCCAGATCCATTGCCAGAATCAGATCATAATCAATAAAATCATGCGTGGTCAGCTGACGTGCGCGAAGCGTTGACAGATCATAGCCACGTTTCAGTGCATGCTGCTGGCTACGCAGGTCTGGGGCCTTGCCCGGATGATAATTACTGGTTCCAGCAGAATCGACCACAATATTCAGTTGCTGTTCATCACAATAATGTCTGAGTACCACCTCTGCCGTGGGAGAGCGGCAAATATTTCCCAAACAAACACATAACACCTTGTATGGCGTTCTGGATGACATAAACAACCTCAGAGCTACTTTATTTTAAGGATTCTTATGTTAAGTTATTTATATACTGATTCCTATCTCACAACCATAGAATAATCTCGTATTTGCAATAAAAAAATCAAGGATATCGCCATGAATCGTTTTCAGTTTCAAACCGTCCCCAATATCATTGCCGGACTAGGCACGATTCAGGAATTATTTAAAATTCTAAAAAATGGCCGTTATCAACGTCTTCTACTGGTGACTGACCCGGGTATGCTGAAGCAGCAATTACATCTGCCGATTCTGGATATTATTGAATCTGCCGGTCTGGATTATGTGATTTACTCAGATGTTCAGGCTGACCCGCCCGATAACGTAGTGCTTGAAGCAGCAGCTTTTGCAAAGCAGGAAAAGATTGATGTGGTGCTAGGCTTTGGTGGTGGCAGCTCGATGGATGTGGCCAAGCTGATTGCGATTTTGGCGCATCCTGAGCAGCATCAGACGCTTTCCGATCTGTATGGCGTCGATAATGCCACCGGGCCACGTTTAGCTCTAATTCTGGTTCCCACCACAGCCGGAACGGGCTCCGAAGTCACACCAATTTCGATTGTTACTACAGGTGAAACCACCAAAAGCGGCATTGTCGCGCCTATTCTCTATGCCGATATTGCTATTCTGGATGCGACTTTCACTCGGAATTTGCCGGCACAGATTACCGCTGCCACCGGAATCGATGCCATGGTACATGCCATTGAAGCCTATACCTCAAAACACAAGAAAAATCCTTATTCGGATATGCTGGCCAAACAGGCTTTAAGATTATTGAATGCCAATTTGCAACGTGTTCTGCAAGATGGTCATGATCTAGATGCCCGTCAAAATATGCTGGTCGGTTCCATGCTGGCCGGACAAGCCTTTGCCAACGCACCGGTTGCCGCCGTGCATGCGCTGGCTTATCCACTCGGTGGGCATTTTCATCTGTCGCATGGACATAGCAATGCTTTGGTGCTGACCGAAGTCTTAAAATTTAATGCACCTGTAGCCAAACAGCTCTATGCCGAATTGATGACCTGGTTAGATCCCCACAGTAAAGGTTGTCATGATGGACTGACCGATCTGTTTATTGATCATTTTAATAATCATCTGATACAGAGCGGCTTAACCTTAAAATTAAAGCAGTTAAATGTACCAGAACAGATGTTGATGGTTATGGCAGAAGATGCCATGCAACAAAGCCGGCTGTTGCAGAACAATCCACGCGAACTCAAGTTGGATGACGCTTACCAGATTTACCAGGCGATTTATGCCTAAATCTATTTCCACACTAAGCCTTGTCTAGCTGAGAGCGAATCCTGATGAAAGCCACGATCAAACAACGCGAACACTATGCCTTTTTCTTGCCCATTCAGACCCGCTGGGCAGACAATGACCTGTATGGCCACGTCAACAATGTGACTTATTACAGTTATTTTGACACCGCAGCCAATGCCCTGCTGATTCAGGAAGCGGCCTTTGATCCGAAATACTCTCCGATGATTGGGCTGGTGGTCAGCTCCAACTGCCAGTTTAATCAGGAACTGTCTTATCCGGAAATTATTGAAGTGGGCGTGGCCATTGAAAGCATGGGAAATTCATCACTGAGCTACGATCTGGCCATTTTTAAACGCAATTCGGATACAGCTGCAGCTCAGGGTAATTTTGTTCATGTATTTGTCGATCGTGAGACACGAAAAAGCACCCCGATTTCAGCCGAAATGCGGGATGCCTTATCTCGATTTGTTGTGCCTTAAAATCCAGTCTATTTCAGCTGAATATTTTGCAATTCACCATCGAACTGCTGCAACAGGTCACGTACCGCAGGTTCAGCCTGTAACAGCTCTTCAGCGCGTTTAAAGGCACGAGCCTTCCGCTGATGCTGCATGGTATAGGGTGTTAGCTGGTCCACACTTTCAAATTTCACCTGGAAATGAGTTTGCGGCCACTGCTGTTGTAAAGCAGCTTCCAGAGTATGTTGCAGTTGTGTCAAAAGTTGCTGGTATTGCTCAGGGATATGAAAAACGGATTGGCCATTAATCTGTCCACTCATGACACCATACTGTGCCAGTTCCTGCACTGCTGGAGAAAGCTGGCTGTTACGGAACCAGTATTCCCATTTTTCGACGCTCCACTCACCCTCTAACATTTGCTCAGGGATTTTTAAAATATCCTGTGGCATCAGATTCTGCGTATTTAAATCTTGGGAAATGTCATCCGGTAGCGCAGTCTGAATCGGAGCGACTTCTTCAATCACAGGCTGAGCAATCGTTTCCTGTGAAAGTTCCAATTCCGGTGAGGCAAGACTAAATTCCTCATCAGCAGATATTTCTTGTGCTGCTTCGACATGAGTAACAGCATCTACAGGAATAAACTCTTCAAGCAGGAAATCATCCGAGCTGCTGCTTGTCGCCGGTGCTTCTACGCTACTCTCGATTTCATCAAAACCAAACAGGCCTTTGTCGTCATTTGGATCAAAAACGATCTGATCACTAGACTGTACTTCCTCAATCGCTGTCTGAATTACTCCCTGTTGAACAGGCTCAGGTGCATGATCATTAGTGGACTTTTCTTCATGGAGAAAATCATCTGAAGATGGTTCAGGCATTGATGGCGTATAAGCTTCCTCATCCGTCTCATCGTCCAGAGAGAAATCATCAAACACTGGTTCCGCTTCAAATGTTTTTGCTGTGACTGTTTCAGACTGCAATTGTGTCTGAACGGGCTGTTGTAGACGTGTAGGAGAAGCTGCTATTGGTTGAGTTGCGGCTTCATGAACGACTGGAACCTCGCTTGGCTGTAAGGGTCGGAATGCCAATAAGCGTAGCACCGTCATCTCAAAACCTTGTTCCTGAGTCACAGCCAACTGTAAATCAGCGCGTCCCTTACAAGCAACTTGATAATACAGTTGTAAATCCTGAGCCGAAATCAGACCGGATAATTGCATGATCTTTTGATTGATTTCAGCACTATATTTCAGACTTAAATCAGGCAGATATTGTAATAAAGCCAGTTCATGCAAAGTCGAAATTAACTGATCTAAAACCAGTGACACATCCAAAGCCTGCTGACGGAATTGCAGCAACAACTGACTGACCTGTGCTTTCTGGTTCTGGTGAATCGCCAGAATCAGATCATAAATAATGGTCCGGTCAATCAAGCCCAGCATGTCTTTGACATCCTGATGCTGAATCGCACCCTGACCATAGGCAATCGCCTGATCGGTCAGAGACAAGGCATCACGCAAAGAACCTTGAGCAGATTCGGCAATTTGCCAGATGGCATCCTGATCCGACTGAATACTTTCTTGGCCTAAAATCTGGGCCAGATGCTCGGTAATTTCATCAACAGCCAATGGGCGCAAAGTAAACTGCAAACAGCGTGAAATTACGGTAATTGGCAGCTTTTGTGGGTCGGTCGTAGCAAACAGGAACTTGACGTGCGCAGGTGGCTCTTCCAGAGTCTTTAATAAAGCATTGAAAGAATGCGTGGACAGCATGTGCACTTCATCAATCAGGTAAACTTTAAAACGACCTTGAGTCGGTGCATAAGGCACATTGTCGAGCAGCTCGCGAGTATCTTCAACCTTGGTGCGTGAGGCCGCATCGATTTCGATCAAATCGATAAAGCGTCCTTCGTTGACGGCGCTACAAGTCGCACAGACTTCACACGGTGTCGAGGTGATACCGGTCTCACAGTTCAAGCACTTCGCCAAAATACGTGCAATCGTGGTTTTTCCGACACCACGCGTTCCTGTAAACAAATAGGCATGGTGCAAACGGCCACGTTCGAGCGCGCTGGTTAAAGCACGTGAAACATGGTTTTGCCCCACCAATTCATTAAAATTACGAGGACGGTATTTTCGCGCAAGTACTTGATACATGTATGCTCCTTTTTACAGGTCTAAGCATACTGTTTTTTTAGTAAATAGTGAAATGAATGCCGGTTTATAAACAATAAAAATCCCTTGATCAAAATCATTGAAAAAGGGATATAAAACATATATTTTCTTAAAATCAGACCGATTCAAACAGGATAAAGTCACTTTGCATCTGGTAGCGTTTGCCTGTTTGATCTTCACGAATTTCCAGAACCTGCTTTTTCAGATCCACATAAACCAGATTGCGGGTATCGACATTCAGCAGTTCAATCTTTTGTTGCGTATCATCCTGAAAACGAATCGGCCCAGTAATGGTTTCAATCGGGTTATGCCCACTCAAGCTTTCACGTGATAACGTAAAAGTCCGATCATCATGCAAGCTCAAAGCAACAGCCATACCCGGACAATCGTCACAACTTGAAAAACATCCCATACAGGGTGTGGTGCCCTGATAATTCCCGACCCAGGCAGGAATCTGAGCTTTAGCCTCAATAGCAGTATTTGCCGTCGATTGGTTTTGATCCTGGCAGCCAAACAAGGCACTGCTTGCGACCAGAGGAATCATCAGCACTTTTTTCATCACTTCATACCACAGACTGGGAGTCACGCCAAAATAACATATTTTAAGGACTTTACTAAACTCCCCAATCAGGGATATTTAGCGCCAACCTTTACGTCCAGTCAGGACGGCATCAGCACAGCGTAAGGTTTCCTGTGTCAAACCCCACAGACGATAATCTCCGGTCAATGAACCTGTCGGGAAATTATGGGTATAGGCAAAACTTAAATTGCGCTCAGGGTCACACCAGGCTCCCGAACCATTAAAGCCCATATGACCAAAACCTTGCGAAGCTTTACCTAAAGTAAGCACCCGATGATAACCCAATCGCCAGTGCATCGGCAAAGGCATGACTCGATCGCGTTTTTTGCATTGAATCTGACTGAGACGCTGAAAAACTTCAGGCGAGATCAATTGCTGTCCTTGCCATTCGCCGCGGTTGGCCAGCATGGCATAAATTTTTGCCAGACTCTCTGCGGTAAATACTCCATTGGCGGATGGAATGATTGCTTGCAGGCCTTGCTCACTAAAGAAACTGAAATTCCTCATTCCTTTGGGAATCATCGCATCCTGAAAATCCTGCGGATCTTGTCCACTCCAAATCAAAGCCCGCTCCATCAGATTCGGTTTTCTTGATCCTGTTTTTTTCGCAGGCTGCGATTGAGACTTGGCTGCTTTAGCTTTAAAAATCGGCAGTGCTACCCGAGCTAATTCATTGGTCGGCACACTGAAATAAGCACCATTCAACATCAAAGGCTGAACCAGATATGCCTGCATCAGTTCAGTTAAAGTTTTAGCTGTCGCTTTTTCTAATGCACCACCGACCTGCCAGCCAAAGGTCAGCGGTTGATAGGCCGCATCTGTTGCAACTTGAAAACGTGGTTCAGCCGCGGCAATTCGGTCTAGCATCTGCGGCCAGTCGGCCATTTCAGTGGCGTCGGCAATGATATTACGGATATCAAACAATCCGCTTTGATGACTCAGCATATGCGCCAGAGTAATATTTTCTTTACCGTTTTGCGCAAATTCAGGCCAATATTCTGCAACAGGCTGGTCATAATCAACCAGGCCCTGACTGGCCAGAATATGTGCCAGTGTCGCCAGCACACCTTTGCCCGTCGAATAACACAGCGACATGGTATCGGTTTGCCAAGCCTCAGATTCCGATTTTTTCCCGGTATAAATATCGACGACTTTTTGTCCCTGAAAATAGACAACAAGTGCCGCACCACCCTGCTCTGTGCGAGCATGCTGTAGGCGACTAAACTGACGGGCAAGGTCACGGAAATTTTCATTTACCGTTCCTTGGTAATGGGCTGTATCCGCAAATAAATAATCTTTGAGTGGCTGCATCATTCTATCCATAGAATATTGATTTCTTAAAAACAAAAAAGCCTAAATCAGGTTCAGGCTTTTATCGTACTTTAAATTGCGGTCACAGTTCCTGTGACATGCGGCTTCTGATTTTT
The DNA here is from genome assembly GCF_013420435.1 of Acinetobacter sp. YH01008. Classification (NCBI taxonomy): domain Bacteria; kingdom Pseudomonadati; phylum Pseudomonadota; class Gammaproteobacteria; order Moraxellales; family Moraxellaceae; genus Acinetobacter; species Acinetobacter sp. YH01008. The sequence goes on along the minus strand of NZ_VOYD01000003.1, from coordinate 80,057 downwards.
GCTATTACGAATCAGGATTTCCGTATCATTAGCTGCTTTCGCGGTTAAGAATTGCACTTTGGAAGGCAGATATAAGGGCAGTTTAAACCAGACATCTGCTTCATAGGCATCGGGCAATGCCAGGCTGGACAAAGCTTTAGCCTTGGTCCACATACCATGCGCAATCGCCTGTTTAAATCCGAATGCCTTAGCCATTAGGGCATGAATATGAATCAGGTTAAAGTCGCCGGATGTCATGGCATAACGGCGACCCGTATTTTCTAGAATTTCCCATTCAGCATTCAGCTCATAATCGGGTGTCTTGTTTTCGACGATTTTGGCTGCAGCTTTGCCTTTACTCTTTTGACGGGACAGATAAGTGGTCAAGGCTTCCACCACCACTTCATCACCGACTTTTACTGTGGTGATGAAATCAAACTGTACACCTTTATCATGCGGCTGCAATTCACCAAACTTGCAAGACAATGTGAGAGATTCATTGACTCCGATTTTACGATACTGTTTGACCTGATTGCGGATATGCACCAGACCGAGAACCGGAAAAGAAAAAGCTTCAGCCGTCATCATATGCATTTGCAGGCTTTGTGAAAGAACTGTTAGATAAATGGCTGGAATATAGCCATTATTTTTAAAACCACAAACTTCATTATAGGCTTTCAGATGCTTTTGATCGACCTTGAATGAATCCACCACATATTCAACTTGCGGTAGAACTTTTTCAGCTTTTGGCTTTTTTAAAATCAAGCCCTGAATCACTTTTGGATAGGCTAAATAAGGTTTTGGAAGTTGACTAAAATGGCGAGTATTCATACTGAACCTTTGGAATATTTATCTTTATGACGTCCTTCTTTTTAAAAGAAGGAAGAATATCTTTTTAAATAAATCCCTCCCAACCTCCCTTTAACAAAGGGAGGAGTAGTCCCCTCTTTTGCAAAGAGGGATTTAGGGGGATTCTAAATTAAGCCCCTAACAGGCTCTGACCACACACACGCACCACATTGCCATTCAAACCTGAAGAGGCAGTCGAGGCAAACATCGCAATCGCTTCTGCCACATCAACAGGATGACCACCCTGACTCATGGAATTCATACGGCGTCCAGCTTCACGGATGGCAAATGGAATTGCTGCTGTCATTTGCGTTTCAATAAAACCCGGTGCCACAGCATTAATGGTTATACCATTTTTTAATGTCGGTGCTGTGAATTTCACCACACCAATCACACCTGCTTTAGAGGCTGCATAGTTGGTTTGACCCAGATTACCTGCAATACCTGAAATAGAAGATACACAGATAATACGGCCATTTGCATTTAGACCATCGTTGCAGAGCAAGTAATCATTGACGCGTTCAATTGCTGACAGGTTGATGTTAATGACCAGATCCCAAAGCTCAGGCTTCATATTGGCCAAAGTCTTGTCGCGGGTAATCCCGGCATTATGCACGATAATATCCAGACCACCCTGCGCCGCTGCCGCCTGTTTGATTTTCTCACCCGCATCGGCTGCAGTAATGTCAATCGCTAGTGTAGAGCCGCCAATTTCACCAGCGACACGATCCAGATCCGCCTGCTGTTGTGGGACATCCAGACAAATCACATGTGCGCCATCACGTGCCAGCACATGAGCAATCGCCTCACCAATACCACGGCTTGCTCCAGTTACTACTGCCGTTTTTCCTGCCAGTGGCTTACTCCAGTCCAAGTCTACTTGTGCTGCTGCCGATACACGAATAACCTGACCAGACACATAGGCAGAGCGTGGAGAAATTGCAAAACGTAGCACAGACTCAAGATTGGCTTCGGCACCTGCATCGACATAAATCAGGTTGGCTGCAATACCCTTTTTAAATTCTTTGCCCACAGATTTGACAAAACCTTCGAGCGCACGTTGTGCAATGGCCTGACTCACAGATTTTGCAGATTCAGGTGTTGTGCCGATCACGACCACACGACCAGAACTTTGAATCTGACGCGCAATCGGATTAAAGAATTCATAAAGTGATTTTAGTTGCTCTGAATTTTCAATACCAGAAGCATCAAAAATAACCACTTTAAACCTGGATTCTTTATCGCCAGTATTAAATGCATTCAGGTTCAGACCCGATTTCGCCGCTGCCTGTTGCAGTTCCGCATTATTGCCTGCATAGCTATTGGCATGAATATTGGCCAGTACCTGAGCAATAGAACCGGTCAATACACTCGCAGGTGCAGCACCGAATAACACAGCGCCTTTTACCACTGGCGTTGCAGACTCGAAACGGTCTAGGGAAATTGGGGATGGCAAGCCCAGATTTTTAATGACAAATTTACCAATAGGAGATTTTGCGAAAGTTTGGTACTGATCAGTCATGTTTATTATCTCTCATACAAATTAATTTTTGATCGATCTAAAGTTATCCTTTAACTTCAATATAATGCCAGATACTTATATTGCAATAGATCTACCAGATTCTACCCAATCATACTTGAGATATCTGGCAGATGACTTGACCTGAGCGCAGTCTGCAATGTCATTGTAGTCAATACAGCATATACTCATCTATGCTAATGTAAGCCACAAGAAGACGATCAATTTGCTTGGAAAAGCCTTATGAGCAAAACAACTCAAGAAAATCCAGCAGTCGAGAATTCCGCATCTCCAGCTGTGTCAAAATCATCAACGCGTGCTAAGCGTAGCACTAAAAACACGGATACAGCCGCTGCTGCAGCTAAAAGTCCGGCTAAAACTCCGCGTACCCGTCGTACAGCGAGCAGTAGCAGTCAGACGACATCAACTCAAACAGATTCAGTTTCAAAAACACAGCCTTCTGTTCAACAGGATAATAATATGAGCCAAAACACAGTTCGCCGCGTTGCTATTCTTGGTGGCAACCGTATTCCATTTGCACGTTCGAATGGTGCCTATTTTACTGCCTCTAACTCGGACATGCTGACCGCAGCATTAAATGGTCTGGTAGAGCGCTTTAATCTGCAAGGTCAACGTGTCGGTGAAGTGGTTGCAGGTGCTGTCCTGAAGCATAGCCGTGACTTTAACCTGACTCGTGAATGTGTTCTGGATACGGCACTGGCACCAGAAACCCCAGCTTATGATATCCAGCAGGCGTGTGGTACGGGTTTACAAGCTGCATTTTTAGTGGCAAACAAAATTGCACTGGGCCAAATTGAAGTAGGAATTGCCGGTGGTGTAGATACCACCTCTGATGCGCCCATTGCATTTGGTGACGGTTTACGTAAAGCGCTGCTTGAATTGAACATTGCCAAAACTGCCAAAGACCGTTTAAAAGCCTTGACCAAAATTAATATCAAAGAATTGATGGACGCACCTAAAAATGGTGAGCCACGTACTGGCTTGTCTATGGGTGATCATCAGGCGATTACCACACTAGAATGGGGTATTTCCCGTGAAGCGCAAGATGAACTTGCTGCATCTTCACACCAGAAAATGGCAGCAGCTTATGAAGAAGGTTTCTTTGATGATCTGATCACGCCATTCCTGGGTTTAGAGCGTGACAATAACCTGCGTGCTGATTCTTCAGTGGAGAAACTGGCGAAGCTTAAACCTGCATTTGGTAAGGGCGATGCGCGTACCATGACTGCGGGTAACTCTACCCCACTGACAGATGGTGCTTCTTGCATTCTGCTAGCGTCTGAAGAATGGGCAAAAGCCAATGGTCATGAAGTTTTGGCTTATCTGACTTTTCAGGAAACTGCAGCAGTTGATTTCGTCGAGAAGAAAGAAGGTTTATTGATGGCACCTGCTTATGCTGTTCCTCGCATGCTGGAACGTGCGGGCCTAAAACTTCAGGACTTCGACTATTATGAAATTCATGAAGCATTTGCTTCTCAAGTGCTGTCTACTTTAAAGGCATGGGAAGATCCAGCATTCTGTAAAGAGCGTTTAGGTCTGGATGCGCCACTCGGTTCAATTGACCGTGCAAAACTGAACGTGAAAGGCTCATCCCTTGCAGCCGGTCATCCCTTTGCAGCAACTGGTGGTCGTATTATTGCGACGGCAGCCAAACTGATTGCTCAAAAAGGTTCAGGTCGTGTACTGGTATCGATCTGTGCTGCCGGTGGTCAGGGCGTTACAGCGATTATCGAAAAATAAGCTGCTACCTTGATTCAAAAAAGCTCCTCGATTGAGGAGCTTTTTTATACCTTTTACCTACTGTATTGGCATTGGATTATTTTTAAAGTATTCGTCAACTTTATTCCAAGGTGCTGTTGATGCTACACCCCTCACAATGTTTTGATTAACCCCCTGGCACAGCGCTGCATCGGGAGTGAGGTGGAATGCGTTAACATTTGGATCCATATAAGGCAGTGAACCAGGACGGCGCTGGAAGTAGAAGTTCAACCAATCCACCATCGGCTCGAAGCCATGTGATGACATCGCCCATGCGCTATTATGTCCCCCCCAATGATGTCCGAATTCATGCGCAATAATACGAAAACCTGATAAACGATAGTGACCATAGAATAGCCAAGTATCGACACCCAGCACGGTACCGCCACCAAGACCACCACCCATATTGGTAATACCAAGATTAATCTCGTTACGATTTAAAATCTCTTTGTAGATACGAACATAGTCTTCAGGCATATAAATACCGTTTGGCCCATCGACTTGACCTGCATTACCAAAGAAATCATGGCCCATCACTGCTTTATGATTAAACCAGAGGTTTTCAAATTCAGGGGTACTGAGCATGTATGCTAAGTTCGTCATCATGATGACCCATTCACGCGCATAGACAGGCGTTACTCGACACCATTTGCCTGGTTCGTCATATTTACCAAAATAGATTTTCCATTTTGCCTGAATTTTATTGAGCTTTTTCACATGCTCGTCTGTTTCAGAAGTCACATGTAAATCGAAAATATCACTTGGTATCAGCGTGGTCTGACTTAAACCTGCCAACTGAATTGAACCACTGCCATCTGCAAGCGGGAAGCGGGATTGATCATTCAATTTAATATTAAATTTTGCAGTGGAAAATGGCGTAAGCTCATCTAAATCTGCAAGTATAACCCAATCATCTGAATGACGAATTTTGGCGCGAATTTGTAAATTTCGAACAGGAACAGCGCTATAACTTTTAAGCGTTAAAGCGTTGCTACTCAGCTCTGCCGATAAAATCCGATTCATATACACATGACGTTCAGCACTATTGGTCAGCGCCTCCCAAGATTCACCATCTTGCAATACACGTGTTTGATTTTGTGCTTTAGATTCAGTCAACAATAATGCAGAACTCAGCTGTTTGGTCTTATTTTGCTGTAATGTGACCATTGGCAAGAGCTTAACCCTTTGATTAGACAAATGAATCAACTGTTGGCCATACACCGCAACATCACCTGCTCTTTCGATATGACTGCTTTCAGCTTGCCCTTTCAGGATATATTTTTTGAATTGGTCGATATTGTGCTTTGGCAGAATTGATTTTAAGCCAAATTCCTGAGTAGGATATGTTGCTATCGAACCATCATTCCTTGCGGTATACACAGTACCGTCATCATGACGGTGTAAAAGGGTCGCAAGATTTGACTCTGTCAAAATAGGTGCAATGTGAGTGTCATTTTCACGAATTTGGTTAATGTCATGCACATAAGTTTTACCGTTTGGAAGGCTGGTATACAGATGATCTCGCATGACTTCCATACGTGCATTACAGTTACGACCACAATCAGGAAGACTGAGCCGAGCAAACTTTTTCGCTTTTAAATGGTTCTGTGCAATAGCATCGCTTTGACGCCAGACATTAATACGACCTTCGATATCGGGGACATAGATATAGCGGTCATCTGCGGTAACAGCATTACTGTGAACTAAAGCATGGTTCACTGTATCGCCCCACCAAACGCCAGTTCCTAGCGCCATCACAAAGCTCGGTTGAGGCTGTGAAATATCTAGAATATCGACACGGTTAGAACCATAACTGGCCACATATAAGCGTTCTGCATGGATTTCGATATCTGCAAGACTGTCCCATTTTTTTGCTAAGCCTTCAATTTTTAATGGGTCAATTGCACTCAGCGCACGTTTTTGTTTTAAATCATAACGTAAAATTTTTGATTCTGATTGGCTATTGGCGATATACAATACATCATCAGTTCGTACCAGGGCTGTAGGATTCCATGTACTTAAACCGAAATCTTGAGCAGTAAGTTCCGAACCCACATCCAAGACTTTAAATTCTGAAATTTTGGTAAATTGAGCATTATTTCCTGTTGATGGATTAGAGCCAACCGTACCTGACCCAGGCTTAGATGCATGGCTGTCATTCTCACCACCACCGCCGCCACAAGCAGTCATGAGTAAGGCAATGCTTAAACTCAACAAGCTGTATTTTAACTTCATAATTCCCCTTAGATGCAAATGCATAAAAACTTCTGCTCTTATAAAGGGGTTTAAGATGAATACCAAGTCGAATAAGTGTGCTATGTGTCAAAGAAATACTGCTGTTTACTAAATTCCCCACATAAAGCACAAGTAACATTAGCTGTGCTTTATTTTTTTCTATGCTTTTCTTATTATATTTTTCGATGCTCAGGCTGATATCCAAGCATTTCTTCTATCGAATCATAACACCACTGAAAAATGAAGGTATATACCAGAATACACAAGGTCAGGCTAAAATCGAGCACAATCGCCTGCCATAGCCCCATGTTCATCGCATAGGCCACCATTGGAATGGTGGCGAGCATTAAACCACCTTCAAAGCCAATCGCATGTAAAATACGCACTCGAATCGTTCGTTTCAGTTGACGTTTCGCTTCAAATTTTTCGAAATAATGATTAAACAGCATATTCCAGATGACAGAGGTCACGGCCATCACAATTCCCAGTACACCTGTGACTTCTAGCGGCATATTAAAAATAAGACTCAAAGCTATCACAATGATCACCAACAGGATGACTTCATAGCTAAGCGCATGCACAAGTCGTCTTTTGGAAATCAACATTTTCATTACTCGGTTTTTTATCAATAATCGCGCATATTATGTTCTTTAAACTGATTAATCGAGTTAGAATATTTCAATAAAATTGATAGATAAGATTACATGAATATTAATCAGGAACAACTCACTGTATTTAAAACTGTGATGGAAACCGGTTCATTCTCTGCAGCTGCACGAAAATTGGGAAAAGTTCCCTCTGCCATTAGCATGTCAATTGCGAATTTAGAAATTGATCTGAATCTGCAACTGTTCCAGCGTATTGGGCGTGAACCTGTGCCAACGGAGCAGGCACAGACACTGTATGAAAGAACAGAACAGCTGTTAATCGAAATGAATCAGTGGAAACAGCATGCGCTTGCCCTAAGTTCAGGCCTGGAGTCTGAACTGAATATCGTCATCGTTTCTGAATTACTGCATACGCGCTGGACTGATTATGTCGTTCTGGTGGAACAGCAATTTCCCGAGCTTCAGATTAATGTCTTTGGTGCACCTCAGGAAGATGCGCAACAGATGCTCTTGGATGGTAGCGCACAACTGGCATTAATGTTTGAGCGGGAACAACTCGATGCACGTGAACAGTTTGTGGAATTAAAGCGTGAAGTCTTGATTCCTGTCGCAGCCAAGCAGCATGTACTGAGTCAATACGATCAGGTCAGCTTTGAACAAATTCTAAATAGCCGTCAAATTGTGGTGGCGAGCCGTGACCGTAATATTAAACCTGAATTATTATATTCCCGTCATTACTGGCGCACTGACAATCATCATTCTGCCTGTAGCATGATTCAACAGGGTTTGGGTTGGGGTGTTCTCCCGCAGGAAATGCTAAAAAAACAGCCGAATTTACAGCAAAATCTGCAAGTGCTGAATCTGCTCGATTTCACCCCAAAGTTTGAATATTTTATCGATCTGGTCTGGAGTCGGGAAAGCAACTTGGGCACAGCTGCTCATTTTTTGATTAATCATCTGCGAAATCAGCGTAAAAGTAGCAAATAATCACAGAAACACCACTTCAGTCTACTTGGTAAATACAGGGTTTATGATATAAAAGTATGCATAAGCAATAACCATAGAATTAGATCGTAATGACATTAACCGCATTAGACCAATTAAAAAACTTGACCACAATTGTGGCGGATAGCAGTGACTTGAGCGCAATTGAAAAATTTCGTCCTCTGGATGCAACCACCAATCCATCACTGATTACAGCAGCGGCCAGTCAAGTTGAGAACAAGGCCCTGATTGAAGCGGCCTATCAGCAGGCGCAGCAGGAAGGCTATGCGGATGATGCCCTAATTGAACGTACCATTGATATTTTGACCGTCAAATTCGGCGTTGAAATCTTGAAATTAATTGAAGGGCGTGTTTCGACTGAAGTCGATGCGTCCCTGTCTTTTGATACTGCTGCCACCATCGCAAAAGCCAAAGAGTTACTGGCACTATATGCGCAGTATGGGATTGACTCCGATCGCATCCTGATCAAGATTGCATCAACCTGGGAAGGCATTCAGGCCGCAAGAACCTTAGAAGAAGAAGGCATTCATACCAACCTGACCCTGTTATTTGGCCAGCATCAGGCCCATGCCTGCGCTGATGCCAAAGTTACTTTAATTTCACCTTTTGTTGGCCGGATTCTGGACTGGTACAAGAAGGCTGAAGGTGTGGATGCTTATCCAATCGAAAAAGATCCTGGCGTGTTATCGGTTAAAAGTATTTATGAGTTTTATAAAGCCCATGGCATTCAAACCGAAATTATGGGCGCCAGCTTCCGCAGTATCGATCAGGTCTTGGGCTTGAGCGGTTGTGACCTTCTTACCGTTGCACCAAATCTACTGGCAGAACTGAACCATGATCAACGTAAAGTTCAGCCGCAACTTTCAGCGACAGCTATTACTGTGCAGGGTGAACTGAGTCCGATCAGTCAGGCAGCATTTCTGGAACAGCTGAAGCAGGATCAAATGGCCAGTGAACTGTTACAAGGCGGTATTCAGGGTTTCATCAAAGCGCGTGAGCAACTGGCTGCGCTATTAGGTCAAACCTTTCTCAATCCCGTTGAAAGCTAAGCTAAAATCTTAGAAATTTTACCAGCCGATGTTGCTATAATGCCGCATCGGCTTTTTCTTGTGCGAATTCTTCGTGTTTGGTATTACAGATCTCAGTACCTTTATCATTGGTACCACCTTAATTGTGCTCTTGCCCGGCCCCAATTCCCTTTATGTCATGTCCATTGCCTCACGTTTTGGTATCAAGACAGGTTATTTAGGTGCTCTGGGAGTGTATACCGGTGACATGATTCTGATTTTATGTACTGCTTTGGGGGCTGCATCTTTATTGCATGCTTTTCCAATCCTGTTTATTACTTTGAAGATTATCGGCGCCATCTACCTGAGTTATCTGGGGATGAAGTTATTAATTGCCGCCTATAAAACCATTCGTCCAACAGAAAAAGTGACGATTCCGCAGATGAATGCGGCTGATGCTAAAGCTTCGTCTATTCAGCCATTTCGTACTGCATTGACCATCAGTATTTTAAATCCAAAAGCGATTCTGTTTTATCTGTCATTTTTTGTGCAATTTGTTGATCCTCGCTATCCTTATCCGGCATTGACTTTCATTCTATTGGCTTTGATCTTGCAATTGATTAGCATGACCTATCTGTCCATTCTGATTTTCTCAGGGGTAAAACTGGCCTCCTATTTCAACCAGCATTACAAACTGACAGCCAGTTGTGTGGCCATAGTTGGCATTTTATTCTGTGGTTTTGGGATGAAGCTAGCCAGCTCTACCTTATAAAAGCTTGAAACAGATATTGTCTAAATACGTGAAAAGCGTATGATTTAAACGCTTTTTAAAATTGTGTCATGGACGATGCCAAAACTATTACAAGATCTGTCTCTTACTGCGGTCATTGCCGGCCTGATTACCTGCCTGATTGGCATTAGTGTTTCTGCTGTACTGGTGATTGAAGCTGCACAAAGCTTAGGCGCCAATGCGGCACAAATCAGTTCCTGGTTATGGGCACTGGGAATCGGCATAGGTATCTCTGGTGTGTGGCTGTCCTGGAAATATCAGTATCCTGTTTCTACTGCCTGGTCAACGGCGGGACTAGCTTTGATCATTGCGTCTGCGGGTCATTACAGCCTCGGTGAAGCGATTGGTGCGTTTCTGATTTGTGGACTGTTGACTGCTGCGCTGGGATTCTTAGGAATTTTTGAGCGTATTTTTCATTTTATTCCACAAAGTTTAACCAGTGCCATGCTGGCTGGAGTATTGCTAAAATTTGGTATTTCAGTATTTGGTAGCCTGCAACAGTCCTGGAAATTTGTACTCAGTGTCCTGGCCATTTATCTGATCTCAAAAAAAATCAGCACACGCTATAGCATCGTGATTACCGTATTTACCGCAATTGCGCTCTGCCCTTTCTTTATCGATTTTACAATCCCGAGTTTAAACTGGAGTATGGCCCAGCCGGTCTGGATCCAACCTGAATTTAGTCTACAAGCTGTTCTAGGGCTGGCTTTACCACTGTTGGTGATCAATCTGGCTTCGCAATATCTACCCGGACTGGCAGTAATTAAAAGCTATGGCTATCCACCCAAGGTAAACGGTATTTTAGGCTGGACCGGTATAAGTCAGGCGATACTGGCACCTTTTGGCTGCTTTAGTGTCAATCTTGCTGCGATCAGTGCGGCAGTGAGTCTGGATACTCAAGCTCATCCCGACCCACAGAAACGCTATATTGCAGGCATGAGTTGTGGGCTGTTTTATATTTTGATGGGACTATTTGCAGCGACCTTGACCAGTGTCCTGATGGCATTTCCAGCAATCCTGATTACCATTCTGGCCGGAATTGCCTTATTCGGCACCATTGGGCATAACATCGCGCTGGCTTTTCAGCAAAGCCATGAACGTGAAGCGGCTCTGATGACCTTTTTATTCAGTGCATCCAATATTCAGTTTTTCGGGATTGGTTCAGCCTTTTGGGGCTTACTACTGGGATTAATGGTTTATTTTCTATTTAAGCTCAAGCCTCAAGTCACTTAAAATTGATGACTGATCATTAGAATAAAATGACAAATAAGGGCAGCGATCATGTCTGCCTTTTATGAATGTCCTGCGGTCTGGGAAAAAAGGTTGATGACGAGTGCACCGGAAATAATCAGTGCAATGCCAATAAGTGCAGGCACATCGAGCGTCTGCTTGAAAAGTACATAGCCCACAATGCAGTCAGAACAATTCCCACACCGGCCCAGATGGCATAAGCGATTCCCAATGGAATGACTTTAATCACTTGGGACAATAAATAAAATGCAATACAGAATAAAACCACGACTGCCAAAGACGGCCATAATTTGCTAAAGCCTTCAGATTTTACTAAAAATGTAGAGCCTGTGACTTCGGCGACAATCGCCAGTGCCAGTAACAGGTAGGCCCACGATACAGGATTCATTTTTCCATCTCCAAAATTTCAGTATTCATGCTTTGAATAACAAGCCAATTAAAATAGAAAATTAAACTTTAAATAATGCTTATTTTACAATGAATGCTGGTGCAGAAAATCAAGGGTGCGAATAAAGGTTTGCTGACTCTCTTTTTTGCCCATAAAAAACTGGTATTCATGAATCAGCCAGGCCTTAGATTCCGGATAAAATACCTCGGTCACTGCAATATTCCGGGCCTTGAGTGTCTCTACAAAAGGTAAGGATTGAGTATCGGTCAAAAAATCTTTATTACCGCCACTGATGAACACCGGCGGATAAGCATTTGAAATATGCTGGATCGGGGAAATCTGCTTTAAAAATTCGACATCATCTTTCTGGTCGCCCGTATAAGCCTGTACCAGATTATAAACGCCCCATTCGACCATTTTGATTTCATCCGGTGCTTTTTGCACAAAGGCCTGTAGATCGTAAATACCACAATGCAAAATCAAGCCTTTGAGCTGCATTGGCTGAATATTTGGACTGAAATTGGATTGTTGTGAAAACTCTGGATTGGTCAACAACGCGGCATAATGACTGGCCAGATTGGCACCGGCAGAATCTCCGGCTAAATACAGTTGTGCTGCATCAATGTGATAGTTCTCGGCATGCGTGTTGATAAATGCCAATGCCTGATTAATTTGCTGAAGTTGACTCGGATAAGTCACCTGCGGCGCAAACTGATATTGTACAGAAATCACGTTATAGCCTTGCGCCGCCAATAGCTTAAAATAGCCGCGGGCATGTGCCTTGGAACCTGAAATCCAGCCACCGCCATGAATCCAGACAATGGTCGGTCTCGGGCCTAGATTCTGAATATTTTGCGGTTGATACAGATCGAAGCTTAAATCTTGTAGCGGCTGGTACACAATATTGTTTTGTACCCGAACAGTTTTAGGGGCATAACGATCCATCACTTTTTGTTGTAGGCCCGTAGTCATATTGAAGGCACTGGCAATTAGCCTGCTATTTTGTACGGTATTCTGACAGCCCGCTAACATCATCGAGCTGACCAGCACAAGATTTACCGCGATATATCTCACAATTTCAATTTCCCTATATTGATAAAAATCAAGCGCAGGCAGTTTAACTGAAATGCTCAAAAACCAAAAACTTAATCCAGTTCGTTCTGGCAGCAGAGGTGAAAATCCCCAGTTTTTTGCTCGGATTTATTTGCCCATTTCTTTACAGTTTTATGTGAATAATAGTTGTAATTTAATGAGTTTTTTCATTTTTTTAGGTTTTGCAATTGCACCTGTAGAGTCACTGTGCTATCAATGAATCAGAAGCGAACAATAAACATTTGGAGTAAAAAAATCATGGCCTATCAGCATATTTTAGTTCCGGTAGACGGCTCAGAAATTTCTTTTTCCGCAGTACGACATGCTGCAAAAATTGCCAAAGCATTTGGTGGCCAGCTTTCCCTGATCAGCCTGATTGCAGAAGATCCTTTTACTGAAGCTGATTTCTATTACAGCTCATCTATCATGAAGGAATATTTTGTACAGGCGCATGCCAATGCCAAAAATGCCCTGAAAGAAGCCACTGCGATTGCAGCGACTGAAGGTATTGAAGCTCAGTCACGGATCGTCACGGGTCTGGTCAATGCCGAGCACATTGCCAAAACTGCTGATGAAGTAAAAGCAGACCTGATTGTTATGGGTTCTCATGGCCGTAAAGGCTTCCAGAAAATGATTCTGGGCAGCTTTGCACAGGATGTTTTAGGTGCCAGTGAAATTCCGGTTCTGATCGTGAAAAAATAATCAAAGCTTTGCGCATCTTCAAGGTGCGCATTACCCGGTTTTCTATATTTGATTTCAAACCAAACCGTACGTTATGGAGATTCACCCACCCAAATCCTATTTTCCTTACTGCAATAATAAATATCAGGAAGCACCATGAATAATTATGATCATCTTCTCGTAGCACTCGATGAGTCCTCGATTTCCTATGCTGCCGCAGAACATGCCCTCGAACTGGCCAAAGTATTTCATAGCCATGTCACCTTACTCAGTGTCATTGCGGTTGACCCTTTTAAGGGCGTAGATTTTTATAAAGTTGCTCCAGCAGTCACAGATTACTTTATGCATGCAGAACAAAATGCGCTTGATCGCTTAAATGACCTGAAACAGAGCTTTGTTCGTGAAGGCATACAGGTCACGACAAAAATCCTGCATGGTATGGCACCTTCAGAAGGAATCTTACAGGCTGCAAATGAATCACCGACTGATGTCATTATTATGGGTTCACATGGCCGTAAAGGTTTGCAAAAACTCATGCTGGGCAGTGTCGCTCAGAATGTTCTGGCACTTTCCTCTATTCCAGTACTCATCGTCAGACAATAGGATGCTTGATCAAAGCCTGTATGATACAGGCTTTTAGCGAAGTTTTTGATTTAATTCACTTAAGAAAATTTCAGCATCAAGCTGACTTTGAAATACTTTTTTGTATTCTCCGACCTGCTGAATGGAATGCGGCGTATATTGAATGGAGATTTCAAGTAAGCCATTTTCAGGATTCTTGCTGACATGTACGGCAATAATATGCTGGCTATTTAAATAAAAACCATCTTCAATTTTCACTAACATATCTTGGACAACCTCTAGTAAGCGAATCTGTAGATCCCTTTACCTAGCTTACAGCTTAATAAATAAATACTCTTTTCCGTATAATCATACTGTAACACCCTTTGGTACTTACCTAAGCCTTTAGAGAAATTCAACTGTATTTAAAGCCAGCGTTTGAAATAAACAGGAAATAAAAAACCGGATCAGGTCGATCCGGTTTTTTATGAATATTGATGTTATACGCTGAGCATACTATTGAGTGTCTCAGACACGTTTTTAGATTTAACCAGTGGTTTTAAGGTTTCAAGCTGTGCTTTCACTTCACTGCGTTGCGGTTCTGCCAAGGTATACCAGCGTGACAATACCTGTAGCAAACGTGAGCCTACAATCGGGTTTTTCTCGTCCAGATATTTCGCCAGACCAATAAAATGCTGTACGCCAAAGCTCCAGGTATTGACTGGGTTGGCATTCAAACCACCACTGACTGCACGAATACGGTTAGGCACCGCCAGATCATAATCTGGATGCTGGGTCAGATACGCAATGGTTTCGTCCGTTGCTTTTGGATGGGCTGCCTGAACCATAAACCATTGGTCTAAAGACAAGGCTTCATCTTCAAAGCGGCTGTAGAAATCGGCTAGAGCTTCTTGTGCTTGTGGTGCATCATTCCAGACCAAGACTTTCAGTGCACCCAAACGTTCAGACATATTCCCCGTGTGATATTGCTCATAGGCTAAATCAAAGGCAAATGCATCTCCCTGACGAGCCATCATCGTGAGCATGATATTTCTTAAAGCACGCACACCCATCGCTTGCGAGAATTCAGATTGCAGATCAGGATCCAGATTGAGATAAGTTTCTTTCGCTGTTTCACCAAAGGCACGTGCCAAAGTATGCAGCAAAGCCTCACGCTTTTCCTGAATCAGAACCGGATTATAGTCCTGATCAATACGGCTGCCCAAATAACCTTCAGACGGTACATCAAACAGACGTGATGCCAACAGCGGATCTTTTTCAATCACACCCGGCAAGGTATTCAACATCGCCGCGATATAAATATCCGCAGGCTGATCATCTAGCAAGATACGCTCTAATAACGTTTGAGTGGCTTGCCACTGGTTAAAACCATTGGTCTCATATTGCAGCAGGAAGGCCAATTCTTGTTCTGAATAGTCAAAGTCCAGATTGACTGGCGCAGAAAAATTACGCAACAAGGACACCACCGGTTTGCTGCTTATGCCGCTAAATTCAATCGTGGCTTGTTCCTGATCAAACAGATACACCCCATCTTTCACGCCATTTTCAAAGAGTGCTTCAGAGTTCAACTTTAACTGCTCACCGGTTTCGGCATCAAACAGCGCCAAAGCCACTGGAATAGGTACCGCTTTCAGATTCGGATATTTGGCATGGGTTTTCAGGCTTTGCTTCAAGCTAAGACGATAAGTTTGCATTTCAATATCATATTCGGCTTTTACTTCAAGTTTCGGTGTACCCGGCTGGTTATACCAGGTCAGGAAGTTGGATAGATCCACCCCTGAACCTGCGGTGAGCGCGGCCACCCAGTCTTCCACCGTTACCGCCTGACCATCATGACGGCGGAAATACTCATCGGTACCTTGGCGGAATTTTTCCTTGCCCAGCAAGGTCGCCATCATGCGGTTAATTTCCGCCCCTTTTTCATACACGGTTGCGGTATAGAAGTTGTTAATTTCGACAAAATGATCCGGGCGTGGTGGATGGGATAGCGGGCCAGAATCTTCCGGGAACTGATGTGCCTTCAGAACCGCCACATCATCAATACGCTGTACCGCAGCCGACTGTAAATCTTCCGAGAAAGACTGGTCACGGAACACGGTCAAGCCTTCTTTCAAGCAGAGCTGGAACCAGTCACGGCAGGTAATCCGGTTACCAGTCCAGTTATGAAAATATTCATGGGCAATCACCGACTGTACCCGCATGATCGCAGCATCAGTGGTAAATTCTTCATCGGCGAGCACACATGAGGTATTGAAGATATTCAGCCCTTTGTTTTCCATGGCACCCATATTAAATGCACTGGTCGCCACGATCATGTAGTTATCCAGATCATAAGGCAGACCATAATGCTCCTCATCCCAACGCATGGAATGTTTTAGCGCTTCCATGGCAATCTTGCATTTTGGAATATCTTTTTCTTCTGCATAGATTTCCAGTGCCACATTGCGGCCTTCTGACGTAACATAGGAATCTTTCATCACCGCCAGATCACCAATGACACAGGCAAAGAGATAACTTGGCTTTTTGGTCGGGTCCTGCCAGATGGCGTAATGACGGTTGGCATCAACTTCACCAGTTTCCAGCAGGTTACCATTGGCGAGTAAAACAGGATATTTCTTGTCTGCTTCGACACGTGTGGTAAAGACCGACAACACATCCGGACGGTCTGGATAGAAGGTAATTTTACGGAAACCTTCTGGCTCATTTTGGGTTACAAACAGATCTGAACTGGCCTGATACAGACCTTCCAGCATAGTATTGCTTTCCGGATGAATTTTCACCACGATTTCAAGCAATACCTGATCAGGTGCATTGGCAATCAGCAGTTGCTCAGCATCCAGGTTGTAATCACTGGCATTGAGTTGTTGACCATTTAACTGAATCGATTGCAGTTCCAGATCTCGTCCGAGCAAGACCAGATCACCGGCAGTTTGGCGCTGCATCTGCAGTTTGCTGCTGACCAGCGTATGATCCGCATAGACCTGAATATTCAGCTCGATAGAATCGACGATAAAGGAGGGTTTTTGGTAGTCTTTTAAATAAATGGTTTGATCCGCTTCGATCACCGGGTTTGCCGCAATATTCATGTCCTGTCCTAATCTTTATCTTATTCGACATTGTTCATGTCAAAATCATACGCCAAGTTTTAAACGCTGTCTGTGCATTTGTATTGTTCGCTCTAATATGGGCATTGTACGCACCACTTTCAATGCATTTTGCCTAATTGTGCAGCATTCGATTAAGCTTAAGAAATATCTATGCCAAATAAACAGCCAGAATCATAATTTCTTACATTATTATAAATATTTGATTTAAAGATATATATTGATATCCAAATTACACTTCACAAATACAGATTAAAAAATAAGCACACTTCTTGCTAGAGTTAAGCTGTATTTCCCCGCCCTTAAAATTAAAGAATAATGATAACCATGAGGTGAGCCATGTACTTAAAAAAACATATTGTACGAATGGAAAATATCAAAACCCTGCAAACACTGGATCAGGCCAATATTGACCATAAAGTCATTGCACTCTTGATGAGCTGTGAAGGTATTCCTCTTCAGGCACATGAAGTGACTGCCATTCTCAACAGCTACGATGCCCTCGGTACCAAGAAAGTTCCATCTAAAAAAGTTCAAGCCTTAATTCACGCCAAACATCGCGGACAACAAGACGAAACCTTACCATGCCCAGTCTAAAACCCGTCATTTCATGTTTTTAAGATCAGAGCTACTTCGGTAGCTCTTTTCATGTGCGCGTATATTTTTTGCTGACGTAAAATAGCATCAGTCAACTACATTTGCTTCGCATCAGCGGTGTATAATCAAATGCCCGTCCATTCTAAAGTTGCTCGCGCCCATGGTATTCAGTGTTCTGCAAAAACAGCTTGATGAAAGCACCCACTGCCCGCTATGTAAGGCATCGATGTATTGGATTGAGGCGGAACAGTATGATCAGGAGATGAGTTACCATGAATGCAGCCATTGCCAGCATCAGCTTCATCCGGATCAAAAAAATAATTGTTATTGCGCACAGTGTCTGGCCCAACGTAAACGCATGCTCAAGGAAGTCCGTTTACAGGAAAATCGTCTCTATCATAAAAAACAGGACCGGCCGGTTCCTGAGCTCAATCAGCTCAGTTTTATCAATAAACTGTTTCTACTTTCGATTTTAGATGAACAAGTACAGGAATATAGCCAGCACCGCGAATATATCGACTGGCATCAAATTCGCTATTTTTCCATCAGTCCGAACTATCTGTTTCAACATGGTCTGGTCAAAAATATGCTCAGAGAACAGATTTTAATTCCCAAAGATGTGCAACAGGAAAATCAGCACTATTATATTAATGTACGTCTGGATGGCTATTCTGAACCGAGCCTGTTCAGCATTACCCAGCAACTACGCAACTGGTTTTATCAGAACCTGAGTCAAGGTGTGCCCTTTAAAAGTGCAGATGAAGTCAAAGATGCCCTGTATTGTCTGCTATATGAGGAGATCATTCAGTTTGCGCAATTTTACTGTCGTAGCTGGAATGTGCAGATTGCCGGAAATCAGAGCTTTCAGACCTTTTGCTATCGCCTTTTAGATGTCTTGGCAGTGGGACAGATTTATTATCTGGTACAGACCGCACTGGAATATCTATATAAGCAAAAAGCGCTTAAACCACGCAATGAAAATTTTATTAATACCAATCTGCTGAAAAAAACCTTACAACAGTATCGGGAACGTTCTGTCACGGAAAAATGGGAAACCTCTACCCTGCCACGCCCGCCACAACTGGCCTTCAGCAAGATGAGTGAAATCCTGTTTTATCGCTTCCTGGGTTATGATGAGAATATTTTCTTTCAGCCGGTCTGGCGCTCATGGCATAAAATTGAACCGCGCCTGAAATTTTATTCGCAGAAACGTTGTATGCACTGCGGTTCACAGGAACTTTCGGTGGATTATGATGCCAGTGACTATGTCAGCCTGTTCTGCCGTAGCTGTAAGCATCAGGACCATTATTTTACCCGCTGAGCGAAGATACGACTTAGATTACTTTTTGACAGATGATCATTATGAATACTTCTACGCAAGCACTACAGCACACGCTTCTGGATCAAATCTGCGAGGCATGGTTAAAGTTACAGCAACATCAGCCATTGGTGCATATCATGACCAATGCCGTGGCCAGTAATTATGTAGCCAATGTGGTGCTGGCTGCCAATGCTTCCCCCGCCATGATCGATAATCCTTTTGAGGCCGAAAGCTTTGCCAAAATTGCAGCTGCGATCAATCTCAATCTGGGTACACCGACCACCGAACAAGTACAGGCCATGCACATTGCTGCGGAAACGGCACATCGTCTGAAAAAACCGTGGGTACTGGATCCGGTTGGTTATGGAACGGTACTGCATTGGCGCTCGAATACGGTAGATCAGTTACTCAATTCCCATCCGACAATTTTACGGGGCAATGCCTCTGAAATTGGTGCTTTGGCCGGCAAGCGGATCGAATCCAAAGGTGTGGACAGTACCATCAATAGTGCCGATGTTTATTTACAGGCACAAAGCTTATTGGCGCATTGTGACTGTGTCGCGATTTCCGGTGAATCTGATTACATCATTTCCAGAGATTATCCGGTAATACAGGTATCAGGCGGATCATATTTACAACCGCGAGTCACGGCCACCGGTTGTGCACTTGGTGCACTGATTGCAGCCTATAGTGCTGTAAGTTCTCCCGCAATCGCAGCACTCGCTGCACATGTGCATTTTGCAATTGCAGGTCAACGGGCTTTTGAACGTGCGCCACAGCTTGGCAGTTTTAATGTGGCTTTTTTGGATGAAGTCCATCAACTTAATACTGAAAGCATCCGACAATACGCCAACTTTCAAATTTTGCCGGGAGCAGTTTAGTTTGCTAACAGCTTTAAGGGATGTTTGCAGGTTTGCATAGACCTGACACCCCACTTTTAGCTGTACATCGCTCACATTTTCTACTAATTTCTGAAGAGATAGGTTGTTTCTGAATCCTACGCTGAAACTATTTTGAGCATAATCGGTGGTTAACTGAACAGGCTTCATATAACTTAATGTAATTTATCTACCGATTTCCGCCAAAGAGATCAAAATTTTGTTTGATCTGTTTTTGCATGATCCAACTGAAATCATATGAATTATAATTTAATTATCCAGCAGGATTTGAATGTTACTTTTAAGCTTTAATTAACAGGCTCTATTGATCAATATCCAGTATGTGATTCTGCTTATGCTGCATTACGAACCTGACTATTGGACTTAAAACTCTAGTGCAATATCAGGCCATTCAGCTCAATATCCAACTTGAGTGATAGTCTGCATCGAATGATAAAAAATCTGTCTGAACAATGACCTCACTTTGTTTTTAATAAGGACATTTGAGAAAAGATGCATTAAAAAAAGTCAGCTGCCACTAGAGCAACTGACCTTCAAGATTTGAACAAAGCAAGTGTTTAAAACAAGCGTTTAAGCCGCGTAATGAATACTAACTGATTTGATACGATTGCTTTCAATTTCAGTGACTTTGAACTGTACACCTTGATAATCCAATTCAGTACCGACTTCGACCACACTGTTGGTTTTATCCAGAATCAGACCCGCAACACTGATATAACCAGCATCTTCATCAATCAGATCAATCATGCCGAGTTCAAGCTCAAGCTGATACAGATCCAGCATACCTGAAGCGATCCAGTGGGAATCGTCAATTCTGACCAAATCAAGTTGTTCGTCTGCATCCGGGAACTCACCGGCAATGGCTTCAAATACATCTAGTGGTGAGATCAGACCCTGTACATTACCAAACTCGTCGCTCACCAAGACCAAAGAGCCTTTAGAGGTACGCAAAGTATTGATCGCATCAATAACTTTCATCTTTTCAAAGATATAAATTGGACGATGGCGTTTGATCAGGGCTTTTAACTCTTCCGGTTCTTCCAGCACATCCAGTAATTCCTTGGCACGTACGATGCTAATCACCTTATCCAGGCTGCCACGACATACCGGAAACAGGCTGTGGGGAACAGATAGAATTCTTTCACGGATCTGTTCCGGGCTATCCTCTAGATCGACCCATGAAATCTGACTGCGCGGTGTCATGATCGAAGCGACTGAACGCTCTGCAAGGGTCAATACCCCGCCAATCATGTAACGTTCTTCATCTGCAAAGGCTTCTTGAGCTTCATTTTTGTCAGTATCAGTGGTTTCCAGCTTGCCGCCCATTAACTTCAAAATGGAATCAGCCGTACGATGACGCAAAGGAATCTTAGATTCATGCTTTGCTGCATTACGCTGGCCGAACTGGTTGAACGCTTCGATCAAGATCGCGACACCAATACCTGAATAGATATAGCCTTTTGGAATATGGAAACCAAAACCTTCTGCAATCAGACTGATACCAATCAAAAGCAGGAAGCTTAGACACAGAATCACCACAGTTGGATGACGGTTTACAAAACTGGTCAATGGTTTCGATGCCAGTAGCATTACACCCATCGCAACAATCATTGCAGCCATCATGACGTAAATATTGTCGACCATACCAATTGCAGTAATCACTGAATCTAAAGAAAATACAGCATCTAAAACCACAATTTGGGCAACAACAGCAGTGAAACTTGCATAAACCACCTTAGTGGTCAATTTGACTTCAGGCTTACCTTCTATCTTTTCATGTAACTCTGTGACGGCTTTATACACCAAGAACAAGCCACCAAATAACAAGATCAAGTCCCGACCAGAGAAGGTCCAGTCAAACAGGGTGATCAGCGGCTGAGTCAAAGTGACCAGCCAAGCAATGGCAAACAACAGGCCCAGACGCATCAATAATGCGAGTGAAAGACCGATGACACGAGCTTTATCACGTTGTTCAGGAGGAAGTTTTTCAGCCAGAATGGCAATAAAGACTAGGTTATCAATACCTAAAACGATTTCAAGAATAATAAGAGTAATTAAACCTACCCAAATTCCGGGATCTAATAAAAATTCCATTAGAGAACTACCCCGTTCGAGTAAGCTAGAAATAGAGATGGAAGATCAACGCACGGCGAGGGATCCATTAAATTTAACCTATGTAACTTAAGACCATTCCATTATGCATAAACTGAGTATTTTGTAATGTATTAATTTATAAAAAAATTACATGATTATGATTTTCCTTAGACTTTTTTCATTAATCAGTGTGTATAAAACGCATTAAACTTAATTTTTTCTTCACAAATTATTTTACTTTAATTAAAAATATGCATAATTACCATTCATTAGCTCAACCACTTTTAAAGTGAACTAAAAATTCAGCCATCAAATATATACCGATTAAAAAAGCAATCAGTTAAAATAGGGCTTGAATTTTTTGATGGGGAAATTCCTCCGCATAACTGCATAGATCCATCAGCAAAATTGTCTGGTTGATTAAAATCAGAGTGATTGCATTTTGGCCGATAAGCGAATCATGCTGTCGAATGACAAACGATTGCGGAAAATGATTCCGCCTCAGAAATATACAATTAAGTATTAATTTTACACAAAATATTATTGCCTTTCATCCGATTTAAAATGGCCATTCTCTGTCCTGAATCAGCGCATATGCAGAACTGCTCGACTTCTGGGGCTATTAAGAAAAACTAAAAAGTGCAATCTCTTTAACATTTTTAAAATAAAGGTTGAAACATGCATAAACTTTTTCATAAAATGGACGGGCCCTAGAAAAATAAATACAAGGAACATTTCATGACTAAGAAATATGCAAAATTTTTACCGTGTACGGAAGAATTTAATTTAGAAAACTTTCCCTATTATTGGGTTACTCAGGTTCATGCTCAATATGTACTTAATGTCGATCACGCACTTAAAAAATATGGTGTCGACAATTCGCGCCGCCGTATCCTTCTTGCCTTAAAATCCAAACCGCGTGCGAGTGTATCCGACTTATCAGAGATGGTCGTATCTAAAATGTCGACCACCACTAAAATTGTTTATCGCTTAAAAGATGAAGGTCTGGTTGAGACTTATTCATGTGAAGATGATGCACGAATTACCCGGGTATTTTTGACCGAAAAAGGCATGCAAATGACACATAAGATCAATGATCTGACCAATATAGTACTAGAGCAGTCATTTGAAGGCTTGACGCCTTTGCAAATTGAAAAAACCATGGAAAGTTTACGTCATATTTTTAAAAACCTGGCTCGTTAAAAGTCCTACTTTTTATTTTTAAATAGACGCTGGCGAATTGGCATACTTTCAATAATAAATAATTCACCGGAGCTTTCTAAGAATCAAAAAAGTTCAGTTGTGGGCTGGCTTTTTTGATTTTTTCTTTGGGGACATGTGAACATTCAAACTCTTCTTCCGGAAAGCCGTGTACAAAACTCCGAATATCCGGATGACTCAGTGTCAGCCATTCTTGTAGTCGCTCATGCGGAATTACGATCACCGAACGTTTGATATTTCCAGGCTCATGAAATTCTTTCATCATCGGATGGTCAATGGCATCCATGGTGATCATGCTGGCAGATCGTACAATTTCCCCTTGTACTCGTGTAATCTCATATACTGCCGCAATAAAAGTCGCCTGACCATCTTGACGTCTTATACCCCAACGCTGTGGTTTATTGTCAAAATATTTGGACTCATAAAACTCGGCAACAGGAATGACCCCAAAATGACATTTGGCAGTGGCTTCAGTAAAGGTTGGCTTTTGCAATAAAGTTTCATTTCTGGCGTTATAGGTCTTGGTAGCTATACTTTTATCTTCTGCCCATTTTGGAATCAGGCCAAAATTTACCGACCGCCATTCCAGTCCTTGAGCTGAATGAAATAACAGCGGTGTAGCATAATTGGGATAGACCTCTTCCGGATATTCAAAGGGAATTTCGGGCAACCCCAGATTATGCAATTGTTCTAAGCTTAAAGGTTTAAAGTTGGCACACATGGCGGATTAATGTAAATCATTCGACCACTCGATTATAACCTGATGTCTGAGCCAAACCTGTAATATTGATATAGATTTGAGTATCATGAATTCGGTATGGTCAACCAGTGTGTCCGGGTAAACTCCTCAAAAATCCAGCGACCATTAAAACGTCCGAGTCCTGAGTTTTTCTCGCCGCCAAAGGGTGCATTCGACTGATCTGCAACACTGATCCCGTTAATATGGGTCATGCCAATATCCAGTTGTGCCGCAAAAGTGCTGCCGCGTTCGATATTTGATGTACAGACTGCACTGGACAAACCGAACTCTGTTGCATTGGCCAGATTTAAAGCATGGGCCTCATCACGTGCTTTTAAGATCGGTAAAATCGGACCGAAGCTTTCTTGTTGTGCTAAATCAGAATCGGCTGTGACGTTAATGAAAATATGCGGATAGACCAGATTTCCTTCAATTCCGCCCTCATATACCAGCTGTGCGCCCTGCTCGCTGCCTGTCTGAATGATCTGTTGATGCTTTTTGACCTGACTCCGATTAATGATCGGCCCGATGATGGTATCTTCCAGATTCGGATCGCCCACTGGAATCATTTTGACTCGATCCAGAAGCTTATCCACATAAGCATCATGAATAGATGCATCGATAACGACCCGATTGGTACTCATGCAAATTTGTCCCTGATGCATAAAACGCCCCATCAAGGTCAGTTCAACCGCCAGATCAAGGTCGGCATCATCCAGAATCACCAAGGGTGCATTGCCGCCCAGTTCCAGTGCCAAACGTTTGATTCTGGAACTGGCCAGAGCTTTACTGCCGACACTTTTCCCCACTTCGGTGGAGCCGGTAAATGAAATCATTTTTGGCACTGAATGCTCGACAAAATAATCCCCGATTTCACTGCCAGCACCGGCAACAATATTCAATGCACCTGGAGACAAACCGGCTTCTTCAAATAATTTCCCGATTAATGTACCGCCAGTCACCGGCGTATCACTGGCTGGTTTCAAGACAACCGTATTGCCACAGGCAATCGCTGTCGCCACTGAACGCAAGGACAGATGAAATGGAAAGTTCCATGGACTGATGACTGCAATCACGCCTAAAGGTTTACGCAAGACCAAACTTTTCCGTACTGGATCTTTGCTTTCGAGCTGTTCAGTTTTCAGCTGATCTGGAAATGCCAGACTTTCCTGAATAATCCCCAAGGCAGCATCCATCTCAAGGCCGGCTTTAATGCGCGTACTGCCTGATTCAATAATCAGCCAGTCAATGATTTCTGCACGGCGCTGCTGAATAATATTAATTAAATTTTGCAATACTGTTTTACGGACTTCAATGGAATTCAAAACACCCTGTTGAAAAGCCTGTTCTGCTGCCGTATACGCACTGTCTACATCGACAGAGCTGGCAGCTGCAAGACTCATAATTTCTGTTTGGGTAAAAGGATTGATATTTTTTATGATTTTGGTTGAAGTTCCATGTTGCCACTGACCATGAATAAACTGCTGGTCTAAGTCCTGATATACCGTCATCATTTTATTGTTCCTCGCAAGCTTTGCTCCACTTTAAGAGTTCAGCTGAAAAATTTCTAGTCAGAAAGACAGCCGCTTACCATTAGACAATAAAAAAGCCTCCGAAGAGACTTTTTTAAGTTAGACGGGATTAGTCACCTGTATAACCTTTTAACTTTAAACGTGCTGCATGTAAAAGTGGCTCGGTATAACCTGATGGCTGTTCACCACCTTTAAAGATCAGGTCAGACGCTGCCTGGAATGCAATATTGTTGGCAAAGTCTGCAGACATTGGCGTATACAACGGATCATTGGCATTTTGCTGATCTACAATTTTCGCCATACGCTGCATCACTTCTTCTACTTGCTCACGGCTTACCACACCATGACGCAACCAGTTCGCCACGTGTTGTGAAGAAATACGTAGAGTCGCACGGTCTTCCATTAAACCGACATCGTTGATGTCGAGTACTTTAGAACAACCTACACCTAAGTCTACCCAGCGAACCACATAACCCAAGATCCCCTGACAGTTATTTTCAAGTTCTTTGGTTTTCTCTTCTTCAGACCAGTTGGTGTCTGTTGCTAATGGTGGCGTTAACAAGTCATCTAGTGACAAGGCTTCAGTTGCCAATAACTCTTGCTGACGATCCGCAACATTAATCTGATGATAATGAATCGCGTGAATCACAGCACCTGTTGGTGATGGCACCCATGCACAGCTCGCACCTGCTTCCGGATGTTCAGTTTTGGTTTTATACATATCGAGCAACATGTCTGGTTTTGGCCACATGCCTTTACCGATTTGCGCTTTGCCACGTAAACCTGCTTGCAGACCGATCATCACGTTACGGTTTTCATAAGCCGGGAACCAGATCTGGCCTTTGACTTCGCCTTTACGTACGAATGGGCCTGCTTCCATAAAGGTATGGATTTCGTCACCGGTACGGTCCATGAAGCCTGTATTGATGAAAATAGTACGGTCTTTGGCTTGTGCAATACAGTTCTTCAGGTTTACAGAAGTACGGCGCTCTTCATCCATAATCCCGATTTTTAAAGTTTTTGCAGGCAAACCCAGTACCTGTTCCGCGCGTTCAAACAATTCAACGGCAAATGCCACTTCTTCAGGACCATGCATTTTTGGTTTAACGATATACATTGAACCTTGACGCGAGTTCTTGATGGTATTTTCACCTTTGATGTCGGCAAAAGACAACAATGGTGTAATCAAGGCATCCATGATACCCTCAAAAATCTCTGCACCATCGACTAAAATGGCAGGGTTTGTCATCAAATGACCGACATTACGCAGCAACATCAATGAACGACCATGAACCTTGGTTTCACCACCTTCCACATTTTTGAAAGTACGGTCTGCATTCAGTGTACGGGTAACTGTTTTACCATTCTTCTGAATGGACTCTTCTAAAGTGCCTTTCATCAGACCTAACCAGTTACGGTAGCCTTCCACTTTTTCTTCAGCATCAACCGCTGCAATCGAGTCTTCCAAATCCTGAATGGTGGTAACCGCAGCTTCAAGAACTACGTCTTTTACGCCAGCGGCATCAGTCTGGCCAATCGGGTTCGTTGCATCAATTTGCACAATAACGTGCAGACCGTTATTTTTAAATACGATTTCAGTCGGTGCTGACGCTTCGCCATTGAAGCCAACAAATTTAGCGCTATCCGCAACAGTCGTTGTAGAACCATCTTTTAATGTTACAACCAGTGCGTTGCCATCAACTGCATATTGAGTTGCGTCTGCGTGCGAACCTTGTGCCAATGGGAAAGTTTCGTCAAGGAAGTTTTTCGCAAATGCGACAACTTTCTCACCACGTTTCGGGTTATAGCCTTTACCTTTTTCCGCGCCATCTTCTTCAGAGATCACGTCGAAACCATAAAGTGCATCGTAGAGAGAACCCCAACGTGCGTTGGCTGCGTTGAGGCAGTAACGTGCATTACGTACCGGTACCACCAGCTGTGGGCCGGCCAATACGGCAATTTCTTCGTCTACATTTTCAGTGCTGATTTGAAAATCTTCTACTTCTGGTAACAAGTAGCCAATTTCAGTCAAGAAAGCTTTGTAAGCTTGTAATTCAAATGTGTTATTGCGGTGCCATTCATCGATTTTCGCTTGAATGGCATCACGCTTAGCCAAAAGTGCTTTATTTTTAGGGCTAAGATCAACAACGACTTGTTCAAAGTTTTTCCAGTAAGTTTCACTATCCAAACCAGAACCTGGTAGTGCTTCATTTTCGATAAAATCGTAAAGTTCTTTAGCAATCGCTAACTTGCCTTTTTGAATACGTGCAGTCATTGTCTTTCCTGATATTGCTACTTTTTATACAAGAGATTCTAGTATACCGATTAAAATCTAGCTGAATAGTATTATCAAATTGCTAAATACTGAGCATTTTTCATAATATGAGTACCCTCATAAACATATCAGACGTCGCTCAGCCGCATTGAGATATCATTCTGCTAAATACCCTAATGACAGTGTATAAAGTTTTCGAAATGTAGAAATTAGACTTAAGTTCAGATTTTCGAGTAAAAATTATGCATTCTAGTTATACACGATCATATTTAGATCAAGATTAAGCCATGTTTGGCCCTAGTTGTCGATCAATTACCTGCTTATTTTTATAAAAAAGCGCCAGTCAATGACCAGCGCTTTTATTCTGCTTCCTACTCACTCGAGATAGTTTTCTGAATCTGACGATGTTCAGAATTCAGATATTCATCCGACTGCATTTCCAGTAAACGTGAACGCGTCCGTTCAATTTCAAAGACCAGTTTTTCACCTTGGTAAATATCAATAATATTGTCTTCCGAGGTCAATAACAGTTTGACACCACGGTCATAGAACTCATCGACCAGATAAATAAAACGGCGCGTCCCATCATTGAGGAAATCGGTCAGGTGCGGCACATTACTGACTAAAACCGTATTATAAATATTGGCAATTTCAATAAAGTCAGCCGGGCTACGTGGTTTTAGACACAGCTCAGAAAACTCGCACCACAATACATCTTCGGTATGTGACACAGTTTCCACAATACGGTTATTGATGATAATCGGCTCTTCAGAGCAGGTTTGCGTCTGAGTCAAAGCGCTGAAACGTTGCGCAATCCAGTTTTTATGATCATGGGTTAATGGGAATTTGAATAACTGCGCCTGTTTTAATACGCGTAAACGGTAATCGACGCCGGCATCGACGTTTAACACCACACAGTTTTTCTTGACCAGTTCAATCGTCGGCAGGAAACGGTCACGATGAATCCCGTTTTTATACAAACCATCTGGGGCAATGTTCGAAGTTGCAACCAAAGTAATCCCGCGTTCAAATAGTTTCTGGAACAGATCACTCAGAATCATGGCATCGGTGACATTGGATACAAAGAACTCATCGAAACAGATAATCACCGCGTCTTTATAAATCTGATCCGCGACCAGATCCAGCGGATTACGCTGCCCAGAGAGCTTATTTAATTCACGATGCACATGCTGCATAAAGTGGTGAAAATGCATCCGGGTTTTACGGCGAAATGGAATCGAATCATAAAACTGATCCATTAACCAGGTTTTGCCACGACCCACACCACCCCACATATACACGCCATTGGGAGAAGTCTGACGGCGAAAACGGCGAAAGGCTTTTTTCGAGGCCTTAAAACGCTGAATCAATTCCAGCCAGACACGATTCAGTTCATGTACTGCCATTGCCTGTGCATCATCAGGCATAAACTGTCCCGAAGATATTGCTTGTGCATAACGTTCTGCAGGAGAAATCGGACTAAAGGCGGTGCTGTGCTGTGAATTAAAATCGGACATAGAGTTTCGTACTATTTGGGATCAATTTAATTATAGCGGAGTTTAATCAACACACTATAACACTTTGGCATAAACAGGCTTAGGCTATTTTACATATTGCCGAGGGCTTTGCCCAAACCAGCGTTTAAAGGCATGGTTAAAAGCAGCCGGCTCGGAATAGCCCAACAACTCTGCAATCATTTCAATTGAATACTGTTTATATTCAATCAATCGCAAAGCCTTATCTTTAATAATATCTTCGCGAATCTGTTTATAACTGGTATCACACTGCTGTAACTGATGCCGCAAGGTTCGCTCCGGAATATTTAGCGCCTGCGCAGTTTCGGCCATGCTCGGCATCAAACCACTTTGTATTTCCAGATAATCCTGAACGCGCTGCACCACTGTCGGTGTCTGCTCATCCTGTTGCAAACGTTGCAGTTCAGCAAAACACTTGGCTTCATACAGCGCAAAGGTCACCGTATCCGCAGACGGAATTTTAATATCCAGAACTGCTTCATCAAACCAGAATGCCGCACTTGGTGCATCGAACTGAACCTGTGTCCCATAATAATCATGATAGACCTTTAAGGTATTCGGCTCTTGCGGATGGGCAAATGGTAACTCGATCCGTAAATCAGGTTTGGACAGGCCCATCATTTTGTAAATATCACGGATAAACTTGAAAGTTCCCGAAATCTCCGCCTGTGCCAGCAACACACCCAAACCATCTTCCAGATTTTTCGGTCGATAACACAGCGCGCTATGATGCTCGCTTTGTTGCAAACCCAATTGTCCTGTCAAATGCGTCAACTGTTGAAAGCGGATCACCTGATGCAGCGCATCACGTACCGTCGGACTGGTAACCAGTAACATCAACAACGGACCATAACCTGCCAATGCATAATGCTGGCCAATCAATAATCCCTGCTCAGCTTCGATTTCCTGCCCTACCACCTTAAGTACATCATGTTCCAAACTCGGATGAATAATCGAGCCAGGATCAAAGGCATCGACACGCAGTCCAATGTTTTGCAGCTTCTGATCGACGTCTATGCCCGCCTTTCGCATCCCTTGAATCAAATACATTAGACTGAGAACAGAACGTTTCATAACCATACAAATACAATGTGATAGTCTTAGTTGTACTATAAAAATAAGTGTACTGCTATTGCCGTTTAGATCAATTTTAGGTCTAATCTTTTATCAGTGAATGATGATAATAATCTCTTATTAAAATAAGCAAGGAATGCAATGATGCTGGAAAATACAAGCGCCACCCGCTCGCCACCCTTTACCAAAGTCGCCATTATTGGCGCCGGTTTTGGCGGTATTGCCATGGCAATACGTTTACAGCAGCAAGGCATCCATGATTTTATTCTGCTGGAAAAAGGCAATGAATTTGGTGGAACCTGGCGAGACAACCAGTACCCTGGCGCAGCCTGTGATGTGCAGTCACATTTATATTCCCTATCATTTGCGCCGAAAAGCAACTGGTCAAAACGCTATGCCGAAGCACCCGAGATATTTTCCTATATTCAGGATCTGGTAAACGATTATAAGCTGCGTGCTTTCTGCCGCTTAAATACCGAGGTACTGGCTGCGCATTACCAGGCAGAGCGCTGTCTGTGGCAATTGCAGTTACAAGATCAAAGTATCCTGGAGGCCCAATTTGTCATATTTGCTTCAGGGCCTTTGCACATTCCCCAG
Source organism: Acinetobacter sp. YH01008 (assembly GCF_013420435.1). NCBI lineage: Bacteria > Pseudomonadati > Pseudomonadota > Gammaproteobacteria > Moraxellales > Moraxellaceae > Acinetobacter > Acinetobacter sp. YH01008. The sequence goes on along the minus strand of NZ_VOYD01000003.1, from coordinate 49,304 downwards.
ATTCCACCTATCCCCGGTATTGAGAAGTTTCAAGGGAAAGTCTTTCATTCTGCACAATGGGATCATACTTATGATTTAAATGGAAAAAATGTCGCATCGATTGGCACAGGTGGCAGCGCCATTCAATATGTTCCGGAAATTGCCCCACAATGCAAACAACTCTATGTCATGCAACGTACTGCAGCCTGGATCATTCCTCGCGATGAACGTGTCTATCACCATCTCGAAAAGACACTATTTGAAAAATATGACTGGTTCCGAAAACTGCACCGTGCCCGCTTATATTGGTCAAATGAATCGCGGGTCATCCCCATCGTTAAACCCGGCATCATGAAATACACCCAGAAACTGGCAGAACTGTTCATCAAATACCAGATTAAAGATCCTGAGTTAGCTCAAAAACTCACTCCGGATTACATCATGGGTTGTAAACGTATTCTGGTTTCCAATAGCTATTTCCCGACTTTTAACCGCAGGAATGTAGAACTGGTGACTGAAAAGATTCAGGAACTCACTGAAAATAGCATCATTACCCAAGATGGTCAGGAGCGGCCAATTGACTGTCTGATTTATGGCACCGGGTTCATTACCGATCCACGCATCTATATGAAGAATTTTCAATGTACTGGGCTGGATAATCTACAGCTCAATGAGGTCTGGAAACAGGGGGCTGAAAGTTATTATGGAATTTGCATGAAAGGTTTCCCAAACCTGTTTCAATTACTGGGCCCAAATACCCTATTGGCACACAACTCTGTGATTTTTATGATTGAGGCACAAGTTGACTATATCTTGCAGCTCATGCAGCGGGTCGATCAATCACATAGCGATGCCATTATGGTCAAAGAGCAGGCGCAAGATACATTTAATCAGCAGGTGCAACATATGTTTGAACAGACCGTATGGCAATCTGGCTGTGTCAGCTGGTATCAGCAGGAAGGTGGCAAGAATTTTGCCCTATGGCCGACTTATACCTGGAAATACTGGCTGAAAACCAAGAAACCCAATACCGCAGATTATCGATTATTCAATAAAGTTAGCTAAAAGCTTTTCACCATCTAGCATCAAGCGATGGCATAATTTAAAGATAATTTTTTCAATCTATTAAACTTATGCAATCGCTTTGGCTCATCTTTCAGCTTCTTCTCTGTTTGGCACTCGGTTTTGCTTTGGCGAAACGGATTCCAGTATCGATGATTAAAATCTGTTTCAAGCTCTTACCTTATTTTAGCTATGTGTTACTGATTGCGATTTCCTTTGAATTCTCACAGCTTGTGGATGAATTACAGCATCCCCTACAGATTCTGAGTACATCCATCAGCATTGCCTTTCTGACATCACTCGGTGCTTTTGCTATTTGCTATTTGCTGTTCAAGTGGGCTGGTTTTCTTCCCAGTTCAGGCAGAGTATCCCTTGATCTGGTAATTAAATCCTTAGTGAATATGAGTTATGCTTTTTTGGCACTCGCAGGCGGATACTTTTTACATGCTGGCTTGAGTCTGTTTGATCTGTCCTTACACATTAGCACCTGGCATTTGTTACTGGTATTTATGTTTTTCATTGGTTTAGATCTGGCTTATTCGCCACTGGATCGTTCTTGGTTAAATATCAAAATTCTTCTGGTTCCGATCGGTTGTATCTTCGGTTCATTATTCGCAGTTATGCTGTATTCATTCTGGAACATACAGATTGGCCTGAAAGATTTGATCATGCTGTCACAAGGCTATGGATTTTACTCAATGTCAGGCGTTGTCGTGACCGAGCTTCGAAATGCAGAACTCGGCAGCATTGCACTAATGAATGACCTGTTTAGAGAAATTTTTGCCATCTTACTGATGTATTGTATGGGCTGGAGATATCCAAGATCGGCCATTTCCGCAGCAGGTGCAACTGCAATGGATGTGACTTTACCGATGGTTAAGCAGGCATGCGGTCACGATTTTATTCCGCATGCTATGGTCAGTGGATTTATTTTGTCACTGTTAGCACCAGTCATGGTGAGTGTACTGGCAGCGATTTAATTGCTTTATTGCTTTCTCAATCTCCCTAAATCTCTCTTTTCTAAAGAGGAACTCTCCTTCCTGACTAAGTTCTAAAGCAGGATTTTAAAACGAAGCACAAGCAAGAAGGGCTGACTAAAAACTTAAATCAATATCACTTAAGGCATCGCCTACTGTTTCAATAACATCCGAAGCAAGGCTGATGGCATCAGATGCCAAACTGACCACATCGATCCCTGCTGTCCAATCTGCTGAGCTTGCCTGCTGTTGTTGCTGTTCTTGTTGCTTAAGCTGTTCCGCCTGTTGAACATTTTGAATCACGTCATTCTGTTCTTTTTCTAATTGTGGTTCAGATGAAGTCATCATTTTTCCTTTTTATTTTATAACCATTTTTTTCAATAGGCGGATTCAAGCGGCAAGTGCAACAGTATAAAAAAAGCCTTTCGACTGAAAGGCTTTTTGTCATTCAAACCATATTAAAGCGTTGCCAAAATATCTTTTAAAGTCTGACGCATATTCTTAGACTGGGTAATAGGACGGCCAATCACCAAATGAGTCGAGCCGTCCAGCATCGCCTGTTTCGGTGTCACAATACGCTTCTGATCATCGGCATTTGAGCCTTCAGGACGAATACCGGGTGTTACCAAAGCAAAGTCTTGGCCTAATGTTTCACGTAACATTTTTGCTTCTTGAGCTGAACACACCACCCCGTCCAGGCCACTGTTTTTGGTCAGTTGAGCCAGACGCTTGACATGCTCATTTGGCTCAATATCCAGACCAATATCTTTGAGGTCTTCACGACCCATTGAAGTCAGCACTGTCACAGCAATGAGTTGAGTTTTATAGTTGCCTGCTTGTAAACGCTCCACACAGGTTTCCATCATTTTTCGGCCACCAGATGCATGTACATTCACCATCCATACACCCAAATCAGCTGCCGCGCAGACTGCCTGTGCAGTCGTATTTGGAATATCATGAAATTTCAGATCCAGAAATACATCAAAACCTTTGTCTTGAAGTGCTCTGACAATGATTGGACCTTCATGGGTAAATAACTCTTTGCCCACTTTTAGTCGACACAAGGCAGGATCTAGCTGTTCTGCAATGGCTAAGGCATCAAATTGGCTTTTGGCATCTAGTGCAACAATGATACTCAAGAGATTATCCCTTCAAATAGGCAAAAAATAAGCCCATTATAATGGGCTTTGATTTTCATTGGTAATATCTAATACAGTTTTTTCATGCCGGGTATGGGCTGCTGCTTCAGCGGCCATTAACTTGGCTGTATTCAACTGTTCCTTACGCAGATGTTCAATGTCTTTACGTAATCGCTTGATTTCCCAATTGGTCTGGAAAACCCGGAAGATTTGAACGCCCAATAACAGGCCTAACACGACGCCTAGAGATAGGGTAAGGAGCAGCAATAATCCTAGACGCATTGCAGGAACTTGAGTAAATAACAAGTCCACGGACAATTCGGTACCATTTTGCAAAACCAAAGCCAATGAATAGCCAAACAGCACCAATAAAAGAACGACCAGAACGTAACGCATGAACACCCCGTAAATATTTACAATTATTTATTTGCAGATTCGTTTACAGCATCCCGAAGGGCCTTACCTGGCTTAAAGTGCGGAACTGCTTTTGCAGCCACTTCTACAGATTTACCAGTTTTAGGGTTACGACCCACGCGTGGCTCACGATGATGCAATGCAAAACTACCAAATCCGCGAATCTCGATACGATTGTCAGATGATAAAGCTTCTATCATTTGATCAATCATAATTTTAACCGCTTCTTCCACTAAAGGCTCGGCCAAATGCGGATTTTTTAATGCAATGCGCTCTATTAAGTCAGACTTATTAAGTGCTTCAGTAGTCATCTGCGACCTCTTTAATTATCAAGCTACTTGGGATCTATTTCCCGATAATAACCTGTTTAAATACAAAACGGTAGCGCAATAATTAAATACTACGCTACCGTTTACAGTATTTGTATAAAAAGTATTAGTTAACTTACATTAACAATACAATTCAAACGTCTACTTAGTTGCCCATTTGAGCTTTGATCAGGTCACCAATCGTCTTAGGACCATTGTCTTGACCAGCAGCTGGCGCTGTTTTCAAGTTAGCAACTGCTTCTTTCTCTTCAGCTTCGTCTTTCGCTTTGATAGACAAGTTGATTGCGCGAGATTTACGATCAACGTTGATGATCTTCGCTTCTACTTCTTGACCAACTTCAAGGAACTTAGTTGCATCTTCAACGCGATCGCGGTTGATTTCAGATGCTTTCAGAGTCGCTTCAACTTCGTCAGCTAACTTAACAGTCGCGCCTTTCGCATCAACTGCAGTTACAGTACCTTTAACCAACGCACCGCGTTCGTTAGCAGCAAGGAAGTCATTGAACGGATCGTTGTTCATTTGCTTGATGCCAAGGCTGATACGGTTGCCTTCAGCGTCTACAGAAAGGATAACCGCTTCAACAGTGTCGCCTTTCTTGTAACGACGAATCGCTTCTTCGCCTTGTTCGTTCCAAGAAATATCAGACAAGTGAACTAGACCGTCGATACCGCCTGGTAAACCGATGAAGATACCAAAGTCAGTGATAGATTTGATCGTACCAGAAACTTTTTCGCCTTTGTCGTGGTCTTTAGCAAACTCTTCCCATGGGTTAGCACGAGTTTGTTTGATACCAAGAGAAATACGACGACGCTCTTCATCAACTTCAAGAACCATAACATCAACTTCATCACCGATCTGAACAACTTTAGATGGGTGGATGTTTTTGTTCGTGTGATCCATTTCTGAAACGTGTACTAAACCTTCAACGCCTTCAGCGATTTCAGCGAAACAACCGTAGTCAGTCAGGTTAGTTACGCGCGCTTTAACGATTGAACCTTTAGGGTAACGGTTCATGATCGCTAACCATGGATCTTCGCCAAGTTGTTTAAGACCTAGAGAAACACGGTTACGCTCGCGGTCGAACTTAAGTACTTTAACAGTAACTTCTTGACCCACTTCAACAACTTCTGAAGGATGCTTGATGCGTTTCCAAGCCATATCAGTGATGTGAAGAAGACCGTCAATACCGCCAAGGTCAACGAATGCGCCGTAGTCAGTAAGGTTTTTGATTGTACCAGTAACAGTTTGACCTTCTTCAAGCTGAGCAAGAAGAGCTTCACGGTCAGCTGAAGATTCAGCTTCCATAACAGCACGACGTGAAACAACAACGTTGTTACGTTTAGCGTCAAGTTTGATTACTTTAAATTCTAACTCTTTGCCTTCTAGGTGAGTCGTATCACGAATAGGACGAGTATCAACTAAAGAACCTGGAAGGAACGCACGTACTGGACCGATGTCAACAGTGAAACCGCCTTTAACTTTACCAGAGATAACACCAGTAACGATTTCGCCGTCTTCAAAGATTTTTTCAAGTTTAGTCCAAGTCTCAGCGCGTTTAGCTTTTTCGCGAGAAAGAACAGTTTGACCCATACCGTTGTCAAGCGCTTCAACAACTACGTCTACAGTGTCGCCAACTTGAACTTCAAGTTCGCGCTGTTCATTTAAGAACTCAGCACGGTCAACAACGCCTTCAGATTTAAGGCCAGTGTCAACAGTTACCCAATCAGAGTCAATGCTTACTACAACGCCCTGGATAACTGCACCCTTTTCAACGTTGAGGTTTAATTCACTTGCTTCAAAGAGGGCTGCAAAAGATTCGGTCATGATATTTCCGATAAAGTCAGCGGTCTTGGATCAGACAAGGCCGGTTTAATTAAGCATCTACATAGTCCATATAAAACTGATCAAGCTATGCGTTTGCTGATAAAATCAGGTTAATTGGCTAACTGCTGGTCCACATAAGTGGTCATCAACTGGAATACCTCATCAATGTTCAAATTTGAACTATCGATAATGTAAGCATCATCGGCAGGCTTGAGTGGAGCGACAGTGCGTTCCATATCTCGTTTATCACGCGCGATGATATTAGCTAAAATATCGTTTATTTTAACATCCAGCCCCATACCCTGCAACTGCTTTACACGTCTTTGCGCGCGCGATTCAGCCGATGCAGTCAAATATATTTTAGCCTGAGCTTGCGGGAAGATACTTGTGGCCATATCGCGGCCATCTGCCACCAGACCAGGTGCCTGTGCAAAAGCATGTTGACGTGAAACCATTGCCATTCTAAGCTCAGGAATTGCAGCAACTTTTGAAGCAAATTCTCCGACGCGTTCAGTTCGAATGGTCTGGGAAACATCTTCGCCATCCAAGTACACCTGCACCCCGGTTTCGCTACTGACAAACTGGATATCCAGATTTGTTGCGATTTGTACGCATTCTGGCAACTTAATGTCCATTGAATCCAGTAAATCATGGTGATGCAATGACAAACCCAAAAGCCGGTAGAGCGCGCCAGAATCCAATAAGTGAAACTGATAATGTGCAGCCAGTTTTGCTGCCAACGTACCTTTGCCAGACCCACTTGGACCATCAATGGTAATAATTTGAACTGTCATTGCTTTCCCGTTGTTGTTTAAACAGATTTTGCGAGTTTCGTCAGGCCTAGTTTAATCGCTGCCTGTAACTGTGCAAGAATTAATTTACTCACAAAAGGCGCACGCGCCTGTAATTCAATCGTATAGGTGACCAGGGTTTTATCATCGGCCAGCGCTTCAAATTCGATAATCCCCAGATGATGCTTGATCAATGGATTTTTAATAATCTGATATTCAATACGAGCATTCGGCTCAAACAATGTAATCTGCTCTTTCAGCGGCTTGAGCGGCCCCACCCCCATAGCACGCACCGAACCTAGTCCATCCGGATGTTCCGCATCTGCAGAATCCTTGATTCGTTCAACCTGCATCGGCGCAAAGGCAATATTATAGGTGGCATGCTTGGACATTAAATCAAAGACATCATCAAGCGCTGCCGGGAATTCTTTTTTTACTTGAATGCTGTTCATTATTGTTCCTGAAGATTGCAGATATTTGAAAGTGAGCAAATTTTAGCGGATAAAGCAGGTTTATTGCTGCGTATTTAATAACTTTTCTTGTAACTTGAATTCACGTTTCTGCTCGCGGCGCAACTTAAAAAATGCACTGAGCTGTTCAGAGCATTGCTGCTGCATGCAGCCTGCCTTGAAAGGAAATACGTGATTATAATAACCGGTTTCAAAAAGTTGACGCGCGCTCACCAGTGAACCCGCTTTCGCCTCAAATGCACCAAATACCACGCGTGAAACCCGCGAATGCACGAGCGCACCGACACACATGGTGCACGGTTCGAGAGTCACATAGAGCACCGCATCATCAGGTAGCCGATAATTTTGAATGTTTTGACAGGCATCACGTAGCGCGACAATTTCAGCATGCGCAGTCGGATCATTCAACGAGATGGGCGCATTAAATCCCCGACCAATGATCTGATTCTGGCTAACGATAATTGCCCCGACAGGGATTTCTCCCTGTGCAGCAGCAAGTGCAGCCTGCTCGTAAGCACGCTGCATCCAGTATTCATCTGTAAATTGTGTTTCAGACATTGAGGCTTAAATCACACCATAATGCTTGAGCAGCTCATTCCAGCTTTCAATACTAGTGACTGGAGGATTTCCGGACAGGATGCCTTTTAAACTCATATCTGCACCCTTTTTCCACTCAGGACTAAGGTCTTTATCGACCAGACGTGCACGCACACCTTCGACAAAATCATGATGACGAATTTTCCAGTCAGAAATTTGAACTTCCAGTTCGAAAACTTCATTCCAGGAATGTACCTGCTTACCCCATTGCCATAATAGCCAGGTCAAGGCTGCGGTGGTGGGTGAACCTTTTTGCAGATTTTCACTGGCTTGACGCAACCAGTCACTGCGCGCATCACTGAGACCGATAATCGATTCATAATCATGCTCGAAGTTGACACCACGACAAACACTATGAATCACATCCAGAGAGTTTTGCAGTGGTCCTGGCCCTACCGGACGATGCATACTATTTAAAGTGTCATCAATGGCACGGAAGTCACCTGCAGGATAATGATCCCAGTCGATATTAATCACTTTATCTAAAACTGAATCACGCTGTGCATCACAAATATGTGTTGCCCAGCCAATCCCATAAGCGCCTGCAGCGGTCATGATTGAACCGGTCAAGCCGGTAAATAAACCAATCGCGCCCCGATCGGCCAGGAAGCGAGTTGCACCCACATCGGGATATAAACCGATATTGATTTCAGGCATCGCCAAACGCGAATACGGCGTCACTAAACGGAAAGGTGCCGCCATAAACAGACCAAGGCCCCCACCCATCACATAACCTTCACCCCAGACCAAAACCGGTTTGGCATAATTATGCAATAACAGATCCAGCGCATATTCCTGTTCAAAAAACTTATTGGCAGCCGCCACTTCATCGTTAATGACCAGTTGACGTAATTTACGCACATCGCCGCCGGCACAGAATGCTTTCGGTGTGGTTGAATCTAACCAGATCGCTTTTACGCTGTCATCCGTATGAAAATCCTGAAATACTTCCAAAAGTGCAGAAGCAATCGATTCATCCAGAGCATGCAAAGACTTTGGACGATTTAAACGAACGATACGCCAGCCATTATGCGCTTCTTCAACGATCAAATCCGGATGATAAGTTTTAGTAAGGGGAGAATATGTCATGCGTCCAGCTGCCAATCTATAGGCTCAATGCCATGTTGTTTGAGATAGTTATTCGATTTTGAAAATACTTTACAACCAAAAAAACCACCACGGTTTGCGGCCAAAGGCGATGGATGTGCGGCCTTTAACACGAGATGCTTGTCCTGATTGATGCGCTGTCCTTTACGCTGTGCGTATGCGCCCCAAAGAATAAAGACAATATGTTCACGCTGCTCATTTAAAACATCAATGACGTGATCGGTGAATTCTTCCCAACCGCGCTTTTGATGCGAAGTCGGCTGACCTGCCTCTACAGTCAGTACTGCATTTAACAGAAGCACACCCTGCTCTGCCCAATGCGTCAAGTCACCATGCTTTGGTCGTTCAACCCCGACATCCGCATGTAACTCGTGGAAAATATTACGCAAAGATGGCGGCAATGCAACCCCTTTTTGCACCGAAAAGCTTAATCCATGCGCCTGATTCGGGCCATGATAAGGATCTTGCCCTAAAATGACCACTTTAACCCGATCGAGCGGCGTGGTATTCAAGGCATTAAAAATCAGATGATTGGGAGGATAAATTGTTTTATCTGCTTTTTTTTCTTCAACCAGAAAAGCTTTTAATTCGTCCATTTTCGGACTGAGTAAAAACTCACTCAATCCATATTTCCAGCTTTCATCCAACTGAACCTTATTCAGTTTGGCCAGTTGCTGTTCATTTAAAGACATTCTTCAATCCTAAATCTATGTCAATGGATTTCAAGTCACGCAGACTTTAAATCTGTACCTGTAAATCTACAGTCGGGTTATGAAATGCTGTGCCCTGTTTCAGCTTGTTCAACATGTCCGGATCGGTCCATTCAGCTTGCACCTGTTCAGAAAACTCAATTTGATCCAGACTCAGAATGCCCATCTGTTCATTTTGAATATCTTCTAAAAAGCTTTGTGCATAACCGGTATCGGTTTCATGCATAATCACAGAATAGACTTCGACATCACCTTCGCCATTTTGAGTCACGGTCGATGCCAGCACTTGTTGCGCCAGAAAGAAAAAGATACGTGAAAACTGCTCTGCCGATGGTGATACCGGTAACGACACCCACCGCGCACTGAAAGTTTTGCAAGCCTGAATATATTCCGGGTCGTCATTTTGCCAGAAACAGATCGCATGATCGAAAGAATCAAAGAAATCCTTAATCACACCTTTAAGCAGACCAAAGTCATAGACCATTTGCCCATGATCTAACTTCGAGGCTTTTAACAGTAGCTCGACTTTATAACTATGGCCATGGATTGAACGCTTACAGCGATCTGACGTGCAGTTACGCACAATATGAGCATTCTCAAACTTAAATAACTTACGAATTAACATATGCCGTAATGTCGTCAAAAAATAGGTGAATTGATTTTGATTATAAAGCAAAACTACAGCTTTGAGGATTAATTTTGCTGTTCAGCCTGATAGGGAAAAGGGATCAAGCTGCTGTTCAGATTTAGACTAACGGTATAACTGAATAAGCCCTGACTAAAAGGGTTCCATACTGCGATAAGCCACATATACCTGTTTGTCCTGACGAACCAGATCACTACTGAACTGGCGCTTGCGTTCACTCAAGACCACTTCGATCTGAGCTTTAAAATAATTGGATTGCACTCCGAGCAGGCTATTAAACAGATTACGCTTGGCAGCATCGACTTGCGCAAACGGTTCGAGTGACCATAACTCAGACACATTAGAAAAGTGTTCCAAATTGGCCTGTCGCTGATCCAGCAATTGCTGTACCGCATTCACATCCAGTTTTTCATCCATACTGGCTAAAAGAAAAGCAGATGCTGTATTAATATTGACCGGACTTTCCTGCATCGGTGCAGCACTCAGATAAGGTGCTATCAGTTTGTACTTATTTTCTTCAAAACCACGTACCAGCTTTAATTCCTCTACGCTATGAAATTTTGCATTCGGTGGTAAAGCGGCATTCGGTAAGCCTTGATAATAATTAGATTCGGCACCCATACCTCCACTCACCAGCTCGTTTTCATCCTGCCAGTCAATTACGGCTTCACTGAGCTGCGCTGGCAAACCTGCACGTTTTAAAATCAGCTCGAACCATGCTTTGGCATTTTCATTGATGCTATCTTCAGCAGTGATCAGGCTATTTAAATTAAACTTGCCCGATTCATCCTGGATGATTCCGGAAACATAGCCGTCATCGACCGGAAAAGCCGGCATCGGCTGCGCCCAGGTTTCCTGTAGATGATCAACCTCTGCGGCATTTTCAGCATCATCTACTAGCAATTCAGAAAAAAAGGCTTCGGCACTTTTGGCATACATCAGCGACTGGTTTTGCCGCATCAGATAGGCGGTACTTTCAGCAGTTGCAGCCTGACGCTGGGCAATCGTGGCTGCCAGAATAGTCGCCAATGCCACCATCACCAGAATGGTAATCAGTGCAATGCCCTGCTGCTGCTTCAACCTCTGTTTATTCATTTTCATTTTTTATGATTCTTAGCCGGGTTGACCTGTATTCTGATTATCAAGCAAAAAGTCCGTATTTAATAAACTAAACAGCCACTCATAGCTGACGCCATTCACGGTTAAATTGATTTTAATACCTTTGGGCAAGCGCTGTTTCTGCTCTCGCTGATTTAAATCCATAAAAGAATCAGGCCACTGTGTGAGTTCATTTGGATTCAGCACCACAACCTGAAATTGCTCAACGTCCGATAATAAAATACTGGATTCAGGCTGATCACGACCGGTCTGATTCAGGTTGCGATATTTCAATCGATACAGTTTTTGTTCATCGGCCCGATACTGATATTCAATGCGTTCATCTGGCGAAATACCCTCCTCCAGAGGATCAGTCACGCCAGTTTTACTAAAATTAAAACGGCCATTTTGCAAAACCAGAGCCGGTTGAATATCACCATTGATATTGGCCGTTAAAGGGATTGCCTGTACCGTATCCCGTAAAATTTGCTGATAGGTTTCCTGTAGCTGACCTAGACGCTGTTCATGTACTGCATTTTGATCTTTGGTTTTGACAATATAATCAAAAACTTTCCAGCCCAAAGCAGACAGCACTGCAAAGATCGCAATCGCAACCAATAATTCGACCAGGGTAAATCCTTTAGGCTTCATGGCGTATTGTTCATGCGATGATTAAAGAACATTAAGCTGCTGATCCCGGATGCACCTTGACCAGTCTCCTGATTGACCAGACTGACCTGTAGTTCAATACGTTGCACATTGGGACTGATGGTCGGTTCACTGCGCTTGTCAATTTGCCAGGTTTCGCCTTGCTGGGTCAGCTGTCTGGAGGCCGTGCCATCCATCCATTGCTGATTGATTTCCATTTGAGCCACTTCATTTAAGGCAACAAACTGTGCTTTGGTGCGCAGAATGGCATTCGAGGTTGACTGGGTATATTGCATCGCGACTTTGGTCAGCGTCATGGCTGCGGTGGCGAAAATTGCCAGTGCAACCATAACTTCCAGCAAGGTAAAGCCTGAGCTGCGATGAGTGAAATGCTGTTTCACCGCTGCGCAAGACCAAGAGCTCTGCTCGAAGTGCCCACAATGCAATCGATCAACACTCGATTTAAATGGTTTGATCAGCCTGGAGCACACACTTTGCTTGAAAGATCTAGATTTCATTGATTTTACCCAGATGATCCACCTCAATCGCAGAGCCGACTTCACGATCTTCTAAAAAGAACTGAATCCGTACCGGCTTGACCTCACCATTCCCCAGCCAGATCAATTGCGGAGAATTCACCTGCGTCAGATCACGATTTTGCGCACGGGCATAACGCTGTTGTTCTAGCCCCTGAATCCGAAAAGACACATGATCCGGCAGCTTACGTAATTTAAATTCTGTATAACTCTGCCATTTTTCATTTTGCAGGTTCTGTTCAGTCTGCGCTGCTGAACGATATTCTACAATCCCATAGCGAAATGGCGAGACATCGGTCGCGGGTTGCAGATCAAGCGCCAGTATTCTGGACTGGTCATTCGCCTCACGCATGACCCGCTGCAAGTCTAATAACAAAATCTCGCGTGCCTGCATGGCCTTACGCTGATCGACACCACTGGTATTCAGCAATACCAGTGAGGCCATGATTCCCATAATCACAATCACCACCATCAATTCGATGAGGGTAAAGCCACGAACTGCGCTGTGAGATGATCTGATCATACTAAGCTCTAACCTTAGGCAAACTGCTCGGCAGAATGCACCTGCTTTGGCAAAGCCAGTGCTTGATCGATATAGGCCACGCGCAAGGTATCGCGTGAACCCAGATAACGCTGATAAAAACTGGAATTGAGAATTGCAGCGGCGCCATGGGTCAGTGACCAGATCGACGCCAGATAGTCACGCACCGACATGCGGCTATGAATTGAAACCAGATAACTTTCTGTCATGCGGATGATCAGGCGTAAACGCTGTTTGCGTACCTGATACAGTTCACTGAATAGATGCTGAATTCCCACGCCAGTCGTCGACAGACGTTCTTCAATCTGATGGAACAGCACCGTACGTTCCGGATGATGTAAATGGTGCAACATAAAGAAGGCCAGATGTTCAGGAAAAGCTTTATCACTATCCTGAATCATTTCCAGCAACATGCGCTCATTACGGATAATCAGCAACATATACAGCTCATCTTTACTCTGAAAATGTTTATAGAGTGTCCCTTTGGCCAGATCAAGTTCAGCAGCAAGCGCATCTAGCGTCATTCCTGCTTCACCATTTTCCAGCAGGAGCTGCTCTGCGACTTGAAAAATCAAGGTTTCTCTTGCTCGAAACTGAGCCTGACGATCCATCTTCACCCTATAAACTCTCTTGTACTTTATATAACTTTATTTACTTTAAATTTAGAAGATTTTCAAAGTTCTGCTTTGTGATAGAAGCCATTTCTTCTAGCGACTTATCATATACATCACAAAGCGCTTTGGCTACATAAGGAACGTATTTAGGTTCGTTAGATTTGCCACGATATGGCATCGGCGCAAGATAAGGACTATCGGTTTCAATCAGTACACGATCCAGCGGAACCTGTTTGGCCACATCACGCAGATCCTGGGCATTTTTAAACGAGATAATCCCGGAAAATGAGACATAATAACCGCAGTCTAAAACCGCTTTGGCAGTTTCCCAATCTTCAGTAAAGCAATGCAAGATGCCATGCGTGGATTTTTCCGCACGGATAATATCCACGGTATCATGCTTGGCAGCACGGGTATGTACCACCACCGGTTTCTTAGTGATTTGCGAAGCATGGATATGACGGGCAAAGCAGGCTTTTTGTTCTTCGACAAAATCTGTACTGTGATAATAATCCAGACCGGTTTCACCGAGTGCCCAGACTTTTTCAGGCTGTGCCAGCTCGACCAGATATTCGGTCGTGGCACGCGCCATGGTCGCAGCATCTTCGCAAGGATGTACCCCAACGGTATAACCGACATCCGGGTGACGCGCGGCAATTTTCGCCAGCGCGATATGATCATCCAGATCGACCGAGATACTCATGAACCTGGATACACCCGCTTCACGGGCCTGTGCGAGTGCCTGATCCAGATCACCGTTATACGGCGTTAAATCCAGCATCGTTAAATGACAATGGGTATCTACAAACACAATGCGTTCCTACCACAGCTAAATGAACTACATAGTGTAACTTTTACGCCCTTCAGATTTAAGACCTGCAACCAGACGATCTGCTTCATTTTTGAAATAAACACCCTTTTCACCGCTTAACTGGATGCCAAAGCCTTGTGGCTTGATGCCATTCTGCTTTTGCGAGACCCAGATCACTTTACCGGTTAAAGGAATTTTCTGGGTCTGTTCAGGCAAAGTGGTCAATACAAAAACTTCTTCACCCAGCTTGACCGGCTGCTTGGACGGAATAAACAGTCCACCACCCCATACATAAGGCATATAGCTGGCAAACAGTGTTTCAATATCAGGAATATTGGCCTGAATAATACCGCCCATACGTGGTTGCATGTGATTTCCCCTTAATTAAAGATTCATCAGCTTGATAAACAGCTCATCGATCACCAGATTGCTTTGAACATTCTGCTCGAGATATTGCTTGGAACGCTGAAAATCTTCATAAATTTTAAAAAGTGCTGCTAATGAATATTGTTCGGCAAGCACATTAAACTCAAGATCAATGTTTTTCACCGTTTGATTGAGCTTGACACAAATTAAATCGGACAACAAGTATTCAAACATGGGAGCAAATTCACCAAAGCTCAGGCTTTTGTTCCATTTGGTCGCAATTGCAAGCGGCATATTTTTTTGCATCACCAGTTTTTGCCAGTCTTGCAGGAATTCCTGACGCAGTGGCAGCCAGGCACTTTGTGCAACCTCGAGTGCTTGTAAGGGCATCTGATTGGACAGGTTCATCAATAACTGTTGCTGGCTAGAACCTGCATCCGGCAACTGTGCCTGAACATAATCACTAAATTGTTCTGCAGAAATCCGGTCTAAGGCAAAATGCTGCAAGCGACTCCGTATCGTTGCAGGCAATTTTAAATAATGATCTGCCAGCAAAATAATGACCGTATTGTCACCGGGTTCTTCTAGCGTTTTCAATAATGCATTGGCAGAGGAGATATTTAAGGCTTCCGCAGGTTCAATTACAATCACTCGCCAGCCATCGACGGTCTGCTGCACAAAAGGCAACAGATCACGAATCTTTTCAATCTTGATTTTGGCATTCTGTTTTTTATTGTCTTCGTCGGTGCTGATATGCACATAATTGGGATGCGTATCAGCCTTGAGCCATTGGCAACTGCCACATTCGCCACATGCACCAGAAGGCTGCCGATTCAGACACAAGACCCAAGCCAGAAACTGCTGGCTAAATGCCTCCTTGCCACAGCCTTTTTTGCCATAAAACAATAAACCATGCCCAAGCTTGGGAAAACGTCCGGTCAGCGTTTCCCAAACCTGTTGCTGCCATGGATAAATCTGTGCATTGACATCAAAAGGCATGTATTCAACTCTTCTTAAGCAAAATGAGAAAGATCCATTTGATTCAATCGATCCAGATCTTCCTGAGTATCCACACCCGGTGGCAAATTGGCTTCAGCCACGGCAATCGCAATACGGTGACCATTTTCCAGTACCCGCAATTGCTCTAGGGATTCCAGTTTTTCCAGAACCCCCATCTCCCAGGTGACATATTCTTGAAGCAGTTTCACCCGGTAAGCATATAAACCTAAATGACGATAGGCCTGATTATGCAGTTTTGCTTCAGCCAGTTTCGCACCATCACGGTCATAAGGAATGGTAGCACGGCTAAAATACAAAGCTTGATTATGTTTGGACATCACCACTTTAACAATGCTGTCACGCTTAAATTCGTCTAGTTGATGAATCGGCTCACATAGCGTCGACATCGAAGAATCCGGTTGATCTTCTAGAAGTTGTGCCACCTGCTTCACCAGTTGTGCCGGCAATAAAGGCTCATCACCCTGCACATTGACAATAATATCGTGACTGTCCCAGCCTTTGATTCGCGCTACTTCACTGAGGCGGTCTGTCCCGGAAGGATGATCCGCCGAAGTCATCACCACATCAACACCTTCGGCACGGCAAACCTCAGCAATACGCTGATCATCGGTCGCCACACACAAATCATCAAAACCTTGTACTTTTTTGGCTTGATCCACCACACGTAAAATCATGGGACGACCATGAATGTCCAGCAAGGGTTTACCCGGCAAACGTGAACTGGCAAAACGTGCAGGAATAACAATGTGTTTCATACTGAATAAGCCTTAAGAAATTTGAATACCGTATTGTTGTAACTGTTGCTGCAAGACCGTATAGCAGACTGGCGATAATACTGCATCGACTGGCACCACCCAGATATCCTGCTTAAAGTCGGGATATTGTTTCAGTAATGCCATAATCTTGACTGCGTCTTTTTCCGTGGTAATGATCGGATTGGCATCATCAAACTGTAGATCTTCAATGTCATAATCATGATGATCGGGAAATTCATGACACTGGAATTGTTCTATGCCCAGATTTTTCAGGGTCTGATAAAAGCGCTGCGGAAAACCGATTCCCACCACGGCATAAAAAGCCGATTGAGGATCGAAGATTTTATTGTTGTCTTGATTGAGTAGATAAGGCTGTGATGCAGCCAGATGCATATATAGCTCAGAACTTGGACTTGCCGAATGCTCAATTACCGTTCCTGTTTCCAAGCGTGTCACCGGTTCACGCAGATAGCCTTCCGGAAGCAGTTTTTGGTTGCCCAGACCGCGATTATTGTCCAGTACAATCCATTCAATCTGACGATTTAAAGCCCAGTGCTGCAAACCATCATCACAAATAATCAGATCCAACTGATGTCTTTGCAGTAACAGTTCAATACTTTTTTGCCGGTTTGGCCCTACGGCCATCGGCACGCCCGTCGCCTGTACAATCAAGGCAGGCTCATCACCGACGACCTCAGGCAAGGTATTAAAATCCACATAAGCCGGAAATGGACCTTTGCCGCCATAACCACGACTAATCACCCCAACTTTTACACCTTGTTGAGTTAAATAATCAACCAGATGAATCAGTAAAGGGGTTTTACCACTACCACCGACAGTGATATTGCCAATCACCATGACCGGAATCGGAGCACTATAGCTTGTCTTAATCCCTTTCTGGTACAGCCAGTGATTGCTGACAAAACCTAAACGATACAAGCATGACAAAGGACGCAGCACCACCAGCCACTTTGCCTGTGTATTCCAAGCATCCTGAATGATTTGCGCCAATGCCATAACTTATTGTTCCTCAAAATTACGTTGATGCAGCTGATAATAAGCCCCATGCAATGCAATCAGTTCTGCATGAGTCCCTTGCTCGACAATACACCCCTGATCCATGACCACAATACGATCCGCATTTTCAATCGTCGATAAACGGTGTGCAATCACAATGGTTGTACGATCTTGCATGGCCTGATCAAAGGCACGCTGAATAAAGTATTCGGATTCATTATCCAGGGCACTGGTTGCTTCATCCAGAATCAGAATAGAGGCATTTTTCAAAATCGCACGTGCAATCGCGATGCGCTGACGCTGACCACCAGACAGATTTAAACCTTGAGCACCTAGCTGGGTATCATAACCTTTTGGCAGAGCCATAATAAAATCATGTGCATAAGCGGCTTTTGCTGCTGCAATAATGTCTTCATCAGTCGCACCTTCGAGCTGACCATAGGCAATATTTTCCCGCACAGTCCGATTAAACAGCACCACTTGCTGATTCACCATCGCAATCTGGGTACGCAAGGCAGTCAGCTCAAAGTCCTCAATCGGTTTCTGATCCAGTAGAAGCTGACCTGACGTTGTATCCTGATAACGTACCAGCAAATTCACCAGTGAGCTTTTACCGGCACCGGAACGCCCAACCAGAGCAACCGTTTCACCAGCTTTTACCTCTAAATTAAAATCACGAATGGCATGATGACCATCATCATAAAACAGATTGACATCTTTAAACTGAATATTACCTTTTAAGCTATCGCTTAAAGTCCCGGTATTTTTTTCTTCGGGCATGTCCAGCAATTCAAATACCGAATGCGCTGCGGCCATACCCCGTTGAATTTTTTCATTGATATCTGTTAAAGCCTTGATTGGTCTTGCCAACATGCCTGCAGCCGTAATATAAGCCACAAATTCACCGGCAGAGGTATCGCCAAGGATCTGTGGACGCAAGGCAATAAACATGACAATACTGAGTGAAATAGACATGATCAGCTGAACCACAGGACTGTTCAACTGCTGCACAGCGACCATTTTCAAGCCACGACGCAAGTTTTCCAGCGAGTTCTGCTTAAAGCGTTCCTGCTCGTAACTTTGGCCACCAAAACCCTTGACGATCAGGTTGGCATTGACCGTTTCCTGAACCACATGGTTAACATCCCCCATGGTGTCTTGCACTTGCTGTGACAGTTTACGCATCCGTCTAGCCGCCTTACTGATCACAAAGCCAATAACGGGTGCAAAAATCAGGATACACATGGTCAGACGCCAGTTGCTATATAGCAGATAGCCTAATAGCGCAATCGTAATCAAACCTTGTTGCAACAGGGTTCTTAACGCTTCTGTTGAGGCAGCGGTCAGCTGTTCCACGTTATACATGATCTTGGCAGTAATATGCCCGCTGGTATTGTCCAGATAATACTGAGACGGTAAACGCAGCAGTTTTGCAAAAACTTCCTGACGGATATTGAACACCAGATTACGGGAAATCACCGCAGTAAAATAACCCCCCATGAATAATCCCAGCCCACGAAAGAACATCAGGACAACCACTAAAAACGGGAAAAGCGAAGTGAAACTCTGGTCTTTGTCTTGAATGGCCTCAATGATATATTCCAGTAATTTAGCCACAGAAACTTCTGTAGCCGCATTAATAGAAAAACCGAGCAGGACAAGCAATCCGATGCCCCAAAAGGGTTTTAAATAACTTAAAAGGCGAAGATAGACCTTAAAATCGTGCTTCACTAATAACCTCGGGTAGGTACTTTGGTACTGATATTAATATTGACAAAGCCGAGCTGCCCGGCCACATCCATAACGCGAATCACGTCCTGATGGCTGGCTTTCGCGTCAGCGGCAATGACGAACATTAAATCACGGCGTTCATTAGAAATCTGTTTAATTGCAGTATTTAAATCTGCGACTTCTTTACTGGCCAAGGATTGACCATTGACTGCATAATGACCATTGGCATCCACAATCACTTCAACTTTCTGATCATAACTTTTAGGCGGAACACCCTGCGCATCTGGTAAGGTCAAGTTCATACGGCTCATTTGGCTAAATGTTGTCGATAACAGTAAAAAGACCAAAATAAACAGCAGACAATCAATCATAGGGGTCAGATTAATATGCACATCTTCAACCTGGTTGCGTTTGAATTTCATCATCCGCCTCCTAGCTGGCTTTTTGCATATCTTGGTCTATATCTGCAATATTGCGATAAAAAAGATCCGCATGAAACAAGGTCGCCTGCTGTTCAAGCTCCGCCACATATTCCTGAACCAGTCGCTGGAAGTAACGATGGGCAAAAAGTGCCGGAATCGCAATCAGCATCCCGGCTGCTGTGGTAATCAAGGCTTTGGAAATACCTGGCATCATCAATACCGGATCACTCCCAGTCCCCACATCGATCATCAGAAAAGATTCGATAATCCCAAGCACAGTCCCCAACAAACCCAGCAATGGCGCCACAGCACTTAAGGTTCCCAGAAAGTTAATATTCTTTTCCAGATAACCAATTTCCTGCGATGCCATCACTTCCATTTGTGCACGGGCATACTGTTCGCCCTGCGGCTTGCTGGCATAGCCTGCTGCAAATACCCGGCCTAAAGTACTGTGCTTCAATTCTGTACTTTGTTGAATTTTTTGCATGACTTGTGATGCATGTTGCACTGGACTCATCAGAAGTGTAGACGGAAGTACCGCTTTCCTCTTCAGGCGAATCAGGCGCTCGATCGAAATCGCCAACATAAAGATAGAACACAAGACCAGTGGCAGCATGAGCCAGCCACCCGCTTTAACCAATTCCCACATCTAATTTATTCCCCAATAAAAAAAATATATAAATTATTCATCTTCTAAAATAGAAAGAATGCCATCCAGCTCTTCTAAAGAATGATAACTAATGACTAATTTTCCTTTACCTTGTTTGTTATAGTCAATTTTCACATCAGCACTGAAACGCTCTGAAAGGCGCTGGGTCAATTGCTGAATATCCGGTGCAAGCGCTTGTTTTACTTTTTCTTGTTTAGGTGCATTAAAATCACGGACTAACTGCTCGGTTTGACGAACAGACAAGCTTTTTTCAATCACGATATCAGCGACTTTGAGCTGGTCTTTTGCCTTCAGCGTTAGAATCGCACGCGCATGCCCCATATCCAGCAGGCCTTGCTGCATAAAGTCTTTCACTTCTTCAGCCAGACTGAGCAGGCGAAGTAAATTACTGACCGTAGTACGTGCCTTGCCGACTGTGTCTGCAATTTCCTGATGGCTTAGACCAAATTCCTCATGGAAACGTTGCAGAGCCATGGCCTGATCAATCGGATTCAGATCCTGACGTTGGATGTTTTCAATCAGAGCCAATGCAATCGCGACCTGATCCTGAAGTTCGCGCACAATCGCAGGAATTTCAGTCAGACCTGCCAACTGCGCTGCACGCCAACGACGTTCACCGGCAATAATTTCATAAGGATAGCGTTCGTCATCGACCGGACGAATCACAATCGGCTGCATAATGCCGTGTTTTTCAATCGATGCCGCCAGCTCTTGCAAGTCTTGCTCGTTGATATAACGGCGCGGCTGGTATTCACCACGCTTGAGCAGGTTCACATCAATCTGTTTGAGCTGACCATGATCAAGACCTTGGGCTTCCATCTGTAATTTTTCTTTTTGAATTGAGCCTAGCAAGGCATCCAAGCCACGACCTTTAGCGAGTCCACGTTTCTTGACGGTCATGCTTTACTTCCTTTTTTCACTTTGCTTTTCTTTAATACTTCAGCTGCCAGATTTAAGTAAGCAACTGCACCCTTTGAGCTTTTTTCAAAATAAATCACCGGCAAACCGTGTGCTGGTGCTTCAGCCAGACGAATATTGCGTGGAATCACGGTGTCATACAGTTTTTTACCGAAATATTGTTCTAATTCTTCAGAGACATCACGGGTCAAGGCATTACGCGCATCATACATGGTACGTAATACACCGACTATTTGCAGGTCTGGATTCAATGCTTGCTGAATCCGATCGATGGTCTGGGTCAAATCAGCCAGACCTTCCAGTGCATAATATTCACACTGCATCGGAATCAGCACACCATCAACCGCTGCCAAAGCATTCACTGTAATCAGGCTCAGACTTGGCGCACAATCAACAATAATATAATCAAATGACTTTTCGACTTCTTGCAATGCATCACGCAAAATGAACTCGCGCCCTTCCTGTTCTGCAATTGCCAGCTCCACCCCAGCCAGATCCCGGTTGGCACCCAGAACCTTATAACCGACTTCTGCCTTGGCGATCGCCGTTTCAATCGGCACTTCACCCAGCAATACATCGGTGACCGAATAGAGCAAGTCATTCTTTTGAATGCCCGACCCCATGGTTGCATTGCCTTGCGAATCCATATCGACCAGCAAAACGCGCTTTTTTAACACAGCTAAAGATGCTGCCAAATTTACTGCGGTTGTGGTTTTACCAACACCACCTTTTTGGTTTGCAATCGCAATAATTTGTGCCATGTTGCCCCCAATCCCTTTAAAATTCTTAAATACGTTTTAATAGCAGTAAATGACGCTGTTCGTCTAAGCGCGGAACTTTAAGTTCAATAATCTCACAACTAAATTCATTTTTTAAAGCAGCGACTTCATCTTCAGGAATTAAGCCTTTCATCGAGGCAATAATGGTCTGTTCATGCATATACGGTTTAGAGGCATCCACAAAGTCAGTCAGAGATGCAAATGCACGACTGGTAATCACATCAAATTGACCCAGCTCGTTAATGCTGTCTTCATTTTCTACACGCGTTTGCACCGCAATGACATTTTTAAGTTTCAGATCGGCAATAAACTGCTTCAGGAAACGAATTTTTTTACCATTTGAATCGAGTAATACACATTCACGCTCAGGCTGACATAAAGCAATGATCATGCCCGGCATACCGCCACCCGTACCGATATCGAGCAGACGACCCGCTGGCAGATCTTTTAGAATGCTGAGACTGTCCAGCAGATGCTTGACCAGCATTTCTTTCGGATCACGGATTGCAGTTAAATTATATGCTTTGTTCCACAGCACCAAAGCGTCCTGATACTTGAGTAATAAATTCAAAGCTTCTTCAGATAGCTCTAAACCCAAAGCTTGGCTACCCTGCTTTAGTTCTTGAAAAAACATGTGCATAAACAATCTACGCTCGAAAAAGTTAGGTGGAAGTATACCGTTTTCTATATCTTGTCATAGTAGGCAGTGCTTAGTGAATATTCACTTAAACAGACTTAGCTTCACGGATTGCCAAATCTAGTGCCGTTAAACGTTCAGGCGTGCCGACATCTACCCAAATACCTGCCAGTTTAGAGGCAACCACTTGATGATTCAGCATCGCTGCCTTCAATAAAGGTGCCAAAGGACGCTTTCCAGCCTCTAAGCCTTCAAATATTTTTGGACTGATGACGGATACACCGCTAAAAGTCAGGTTTTCACCCTCGACCTGCTGATCAAAGGTATAAGCCTTCCCTTCTGCAAGGGTGAAATCACCCTCTGGATGTTGCTGCGGATTTTCGACCAAGACCAGATGTGCCAAATTATCGTTCAGATCAACATCTAATAAAGGTGCAAAATCCATTGTGGTCCAGACATCACCATTTAATAGGATAAAAGGCTGATTACCCAAAAGCGGCAAGGCATGAATGATCCCGCCTGCCGTTTCCAGACCTTCACCTTCATGTGACCACAGAATCTTGACACCAAACTGTGAGCCATCACCCAGGGCTTGTGCCAGTTTTTCACCGAGCCATGCAGTATTGATCACGATTTCAGTGACGCCAATCGCAGCCAGTTTCTCGATATGCCAGACAATCAGCGGCTTGCCACCGACTTCAAGCAAAGGCTTTGGGGTATGCAGCGTTAAAGGCCGCATACGATTACCGAGGCCTGCGGCTAAAATCATCGCTTTCATTTAGGCAGCCACCTCATATGAACCATATTTTGCTTCAAAAGCCGGCATCACTTTTTCATGCATAAACTGCATAAAAGGCTGCAATTCTGGATAAGGTTTAGATTCTTCTAATAAATACCACATCACCCGTGGTAAATCTTTTAAATAACCGGACTTACCATCACGTTCAAACAGACGCACAAAAATACCCAGAATCTTGATATGGCGTTGAATCGCCATCATGTCGGCATCTTTTTTAAACTGGGCAAAATCACGATCTTGTTTCGCCGATGCCGGCAGTAAATCGTAAAAAGCCTTGAACCAGCGATACACACGATCTGCATTCCACTGTACATAAGCATCACGGGTAATCGAGATCAGATCGTAGGTATCCGCACCAATCACCGCATCCTGAAAATCAATCACACCGAGTTCGGTTTCATTGTCAATTTTCATCAGATTACGGCTATGAAAATCACGATGCACAATCACTTGTGGCTGCGCCAGCGCTGCATTGGCCAGAATCGCAAAGCTACGTTTGATCAAGGCACTTTCTGATTCAGTCGGCTGGATCTTTAAGGCTGGCAACATCCAGTCAGTCAGCAGCTGCATTTCCGAGATCAGTTTTTCATAAGAGTATTCCGGAAAATGTCCTTCTCCAGCAATTGATTGCAGTTGAATCAGCTGCTTAAAGCTTTGCTCATAATAAGCATCCACCGTCTCTTCATTCAGCAGATTGGAAAGCAGGACATCGCCAAAATCTTCGAGCAGCAAAAAACCATTTTCCAGATCTTTGGCGACAATATGCGGAACACGCACGCCATGCGCATCAAAAAATTCATCAATCGTCACAAAAGGCACACAATCTTCTTTTTCTGGTGGTGCATCCATCAGCATAAATGTTTTATTATTCAGTTTGATTCGTGCATAACGACGGAAGCTGGCATCACCTGCTAAAAAATGAGTTTCAAATTGATCTGAACCGAGTACAGAGGCAATCCAAGATTGTATCAATTGTTCGCGTTGTGTATTCATTTGCAATTAATTCTAATACAGGCTGAGTTTTTAAAGTGCTAAGTGTAGCTACTTATCAACTTTTTCTCTATGATGCGACAATAATTAATTGCGATAAAAGCATGATTGGTTAATGAGACAAATGAAGCATCACTTTAAAATCAACCCTCTAGCGACTGCGATCTTAACCCTTTTATGTGGCAGCTCAGCCTCAAGCTATGCTGCATCAACTGTCTCATCCGATGTAAATGCAGAACAACTCAAACAGCGCATTAATGAGACCTATCCAGGTGAAGCCTTCTTTTCACAATACTATGTCGATAAATCCTCGGCTGAAGCGCAGCAACGTCAGGGACAGTATTTAAGTTCGGCTTATTGTGAAGGTGCCTGGGTCACCCCGATCGCTCCAGATGCAGCGACTATTGCGCCAGACCAAGCCACCTCGACCATTACCGCCGATTATGGACATTACAATCCGGCAGGCGACTCCTATCTGGAAGGCAATGTGGTTATTGATCAGCAAGGTCGTCAAATCCGTGCCGAACGAGTGACCATTGATCAGACCCAGACCTATGCCAAAGCAGCAGGTCAGGTACAGTTAGCACAAGGCGGTCTGATCTCACAAAGTGATGATATTAATTATAATTTAAAAACCCAACAGGGCGATTTAAACAACAGTTTCTATATTGCAGAGCAGCAACATGCCCACGGTCGTGCAGAAAAGATTGCCAAAACATCGACTGATACGATAGAACTGGAAAATGCCACTTACTCTACCTGCCCGCCTGAGCAAAAGCCGACCTGGAAAATACAGGCAGAAAAGATCAAGCTGAATCAGGAAACCGGACGTGGTGAAACCCGCAATACCAAACTGTATGTCAAAGACGTTCCGGTATTGGCAATCCCTTATTTCAACTTCCCGATTGATGACCGCCGTACTACCGGCATTCTAACGCCAACTTTTGGTTTTACCAATGATGGCGGACTTGAACTCGGTGTTCCTGTTTATCTGAATTTGGCCCCACAGTATGATGCTACCCTCACGCCGCGCTATATTGGTGATCGTGGTGCCATGCTAGATGGCGAGTTCCGTTATCTGACAGAAAATTATGGTGAAGGTCGCATCTGGGGTGGCTATCTACCTTCGGATGAAAGTTATGATAATGAGGATCGTAAAAGCTTACATTACTTGCATAATTGGCAAATCAACGATCAGTTCTCGACCAATCTGGAATATAATTACGCCTCAGACAAAGATTACTTTGCCGACTTGGACAATAACCCGAACTCAAAAACTGACTTAAACCTGCGCCGCGCCTGGGAAGTCAATTATAAAAATGGTATTCCCGGCTTAAAGGCACAATTCAAAGTCGAAGATTTCCAGACACTCGATCCCACTGTACTGGATGAAGATCGTCCTTATGCACGTTTGCCACAGCTTTTAGTCAATTATAAAACTGGCAATCCACTCGGATTACAGCTTGAGTTTAATAACGATACTGCTTATTTCCAGAAAGACCTGAGAAATTTTGCTGATATCCCTCAAAATGATAACAAGATTTATCAACCAAGTGGCACCCGCATCTATAACGACTTTTCGGTGCGTTATAATCACTATAACCCGTGGTCGTTTTTCATTCCGGAAGCATCTGTACGCAACATCAATACCTTCTATGATGAGAAAACCCGAGACCGTGGTGGTTCTAGTGAAAGCCAGTCCATTGTGGTGCCACAATTCACGCTGGACACCGGCTTAATTTTCGAAAAAGAAGGCACCTATTTACAGACCTTAACGCCTCGTCTGTTCTATGCCTATTCACCTTATGAAAACCAGCAGAATCAACCTAACTTTGATTCAGTCGTTGCTTCGATTAATTATGATCAGCTTTTCAGTGCGCGTCGCTTCTATGGTAACGACCGCTTGGAAGACAATAACTTTGCCTCTTTAGGCCTGAGTTATAGCCTGTTTAATGAAGAAGGTCTGGAACGCCTACGCGCGAGTGTCGGTCAAAGTTTCTTCTTTGAAGATCGCCGTGTCACACTGGAACAGGATGCAGACAAATTTGACCGTGAAAGCCATACAGGGCCTGTCATTCAGCTCACCAGCCAGCTATCGAATAATGTCCATGTCAATTTAAACTCCAGCTGGATGTCGAATGGTCAGAATGCGCAGCGTGATGTGCAGGTTTATTATACTGGCGATCAGGGAAATCTATACAACGTCGGCTATTTCTATCGTAAAGACATTCCGAACCGTCAAGACCGTTATGATCATATCGTCGGCTCCTTTATTCAGCCGCTTGCCAACAACTGGCGTCTGGTAGGACATGCGCAGTTTGACCTCGACAATAGTGTCGCACGAGAATATTTACTTGGGGTCAACTATGAGTCATGCTGTTGGGGAGTTTCTGTATATGGTCGTTCATATTACAATGACTTAGACGACGTTAATGATTCAAACGTCAAAGCCAAACGCGCAATTATGGCCGAGGTCAGCCTGAAAGGCTTAGGTGGGTTAAGCAGCAAACTCACCTCATTACTAGAAAATCGCATTCTAGGTTTTAACAATATCAATCAAACTTGGACAGAACGTTAATGAAGACAAAACAGTTAAAACAAATTTTTAAAGCGACTGCACTTGCGCTATGCCTTTCTTCAGCGATGACGACGTTTGCTGTTGCCCAACCTAAAGATGAAGTTGTAGCTGTGGTCGACAATAGTATCATTCTGCGTAGTGATCTGGCTCAAGGTGTGGCCGAGATTTCTCATCAGCTGCAAAAGCAAAATCAGACAGTTCCACCCCAACAATTTCTTGAGCAACAAGCCTTAGAGCAGCTCATTATTCGTCAGGCACAACTTGAACAAGTTAAACGCTACAATATTCGTCCCGATGAAAAATCCCTGAATGACGCAGTACTGAAAGTTGCACGCGATTCGGGCTCAACCAGTCTGGAAGCTTTTCAGCAAAAACTGGATGCCATGGCGCCCAATACCTATGCTTCTTTACGCAACCGTATTGCGGAAGATTTAGCGCTGAATCGTTTACGTCAACAAGTCGTGACTTCACGGATTCAAATCACAGACCAGGATGTTAAAAACTTCCTAAATACCCCGCAAGGTCAGGCTTTACTCGGCAGTCAGGTACATGTGCTGCATTTACGTGTAAGCGGCGAAAATGCTGAACAGATTGCTACACAGGTAAAGCAAGAGCTGAATAACAGCAATGATATTCAGGCGATCAGCAAAAAATACAGCACTAGCGGCATTAAAGTCGAAGCTGCTGACATGGGCGTGAGAAGCCTGTCAGAAATTCCGGCAGAACTGGCTGCACGTGTCACGACCCTACAGCCAGGTCAAACCTCTGAACTCATTCCGGTTGCTGATGGGGTACATGTACTCAAGCTACTAGAACGTAAAGGTGGCGAACAAAAAGCCCTGGTTCCTCAATACTTGACCCGTCACATCCTGATTCAACCCTCTGAAGTAGTCAGTCCGGAAAATGCCAAACAGATGATTGACAGTTTATATAGCCGCCTGCAACAAGGCGAAGATTTTACTGTTTTAGCTTCAACTTTCTCCAATGATACCGGTTCAGCACGTGATGGTGGCAGTCTTGGCTGGGTAAGCCCTGGGGTAATGGTGCCTGAATTTGAACAACAGATGAAAAGCACCCCAGTGGGTCAGTTCAGTAAACCGTTTCAATCCCAGTTTGGCTGGCATATCCTGCAAGTCAGCGAAACACGTCAACAGGATATGACAGAGGAATATCAAGAACGTATGGCCCGTCAATTACTTGGTGAACGACAGTTTGATGCCGAGCTGGACAGCTGGTTACGTGAAACACGTAGCAATGCCTATGTAGAAATCAAAGATCCACAACTGGATCCTAAACGTAATCGTTAAGCCCAGATCCATTTTAAAAAGCCAGCGCTAGATTGCTGGCTTTTTAATTTTTATCCATGCAAAACTTACAGGCATAAAAAAACCTCTCGATGAGAGGTTTTTTTAATTTTCAGACTCGATTAACGATTATTTTCGTCGTCTTGAGTATCTTCAAATTTAGTATCGTTGTCAAAGCCAGCGCCTTGACCACCAAAGCCACCTTGACCACCGAAGCCAGCACCTTGACCGCCACCGAAGCCGCCTTGACCACCAAAGCCAGCACCTTGACCGCCACCGAAGCCGCCTTGACCACCAAAGCCACCACCTTGACCACCAAAGCCAGCGCCTTGACCGCCACCGAAGCCACCTTGACCACCAAAACCAGCACCTTGACCGCCACCGAAACCACCAGTAGCACCTTGACCGCCAAAGCCAGCACCTTGTGGACCAGCAGGCGCACCAGCAGGACGAGGATTACGTGCAGGCACTACAGTTGAAATTGCATGCTTATAAACCATTTGGCTTACTGTATTTTTTAATAAAACCACGTATTGGTCGAAAGACTCGATATGACCTTGTAATTTAATACCGTTTACCAGGAAGATAGATACTGGGATACGTTCCTTACGGAGAGAATTCAAGAATGGATCTTGTAAAGTTTGACCTTTAGACATGTTATAACTCCAAAAAAAAAATTAAAAATCAGCGCAAAAACTATCTCTATTTTTCAATTAAAAATTATAAAAAAGATAGTCCCTAAATTTTGCTTTATCCGTGACAGTTTCGCAAGTCTTGTTGAGCCTGCTGTAGCGTAAAATATGTTGTAAATTTATGCTTTTCTTGCAAAGACCTCAGCCACGTATATTGACGTTTTGCAAGTTGTCGTGTCGCAAATAAAGCTTTATCCTCCATTTCCTGTTGCTTTTCCTTGGTTTTGTCAGCATTTTTTAAGAATTCTATAGCTTGACGGTAACCTACCGAACGCATAGAAGGTAGATTTTCATTAAAATCGTATTTTTCAATTAAACTAACAACTTCATTTAAAAAACCGTTTTTCCACATCATTTGCAGACGTTGTTCAATACGCCCGTGTAATTCTAACCGATCTGGCATAAGTGCATAGTTATAAAAACTGTAACGATATGGTAAATTTTTAGGTTGCTCTGCCTGTAGTTTTGTAATCGGCTCACCGGTCAGTTTAAACACTTCTAAGGCACGAATAATACGCTGCTTGTCACTAACCTTGAATTTCTCCGCAGCAACGGGATCTACGGCACTTAATTCTGCATAAACAGTCTCCCAACCTTCTCGCTCGCCTTTGGCTTCAATTTCAGCACGAATCGTATAGTCGGCACTGGGCAGATTATCTGACAACCCCTCAAGTAAGGCTTTAAAATACAGCATGGTTCCGCCCACCAATATCGGTGTTTTACCACGTGCATGAATATCATCAATTAACCGGCAAGCATCTTCAACAAAGTTTGCCGCAGAATAGACTTCAAGCGGACTGATAATATCGATCAGATGGTGCGGATAGCGCGCCAGTTCCTCTTTAGAAGGCTTGGCTGTTCCAATATCCATTTCCCGATAAACCAGCGCAGAATCGACTGAAATCAGCTCGAATTTTCCCTGCTCATACAGTTCACATGCCAAAGCGGTTTTGCCACTTGCAGTTGGCCCCATTAAATTGATGACCGGCAATTGATTGGACATGTAAAACTACTCTCCTCGAGCAAAAAGTTTGTCTAGTTTATTCAATGGAAAAGCGCGCCAAGTCGGACGGCCATGATTACATTGACTGGCAAATTCAGTGTGTTCCATCTGACGCAGTAAAGCATTCATTTCAGACAGGCTTAAAATGCGATGCGCACGTACTGCACCATGACAGGCCATACCTGCCAGAATCTGGTCACGTTTCTGCAATAGACCCTGTACCTGATCATTCGGATCCAGATCATTTAACAGCTCGGGAATCAGTGCATCAAAATCTGCTTTGTGCAAAATGGCAGGTACGCCACGCACAATCACCTGTTCATCACCATACTGGTCAATTTCAAGCCCCAAACGCATTAACTGCTCTTTGAGTTCTTCGACCCGCATCGCCTGCATTCGAGTGATGTTGACCACTTTGGGAATCAGCAATTGCTGTGATGTCCAGAATTCAGGTTTATCCCAAGCCGATTTCATTTGCTGCAAGACAATCCGCTCATGTGCTGCATGCATATCCACAATGATCAGCCCTTCGGTATTTTGTGCCAGAATATAAATCCCATGTAACTGGGCAATCGCAATCCCGAGTGGATGTTCATCGACTTTGGCCTGTATATGACTTTGCAAGGCTTGCTCTG
Organism: Acinetobacter sp. YH01008; assembly: GCF_013420435.1. Taxonomy (NCBI): domain Bacteria; kingdom Pseudomonadati; phylum Pseudomonadota; class Gammaproteobacteria; order Moraxellales; family Moraxellaceae; genus Acinetobacter; species Acinetobacter sp. YH01008. The sequence continues at coordinate 18,694 of NZ_VOYD01000003.1, read as the reverse complement.
CAACTTGTGGCTCATAGGCAGACGCTTGATCACGCAGCGGTGCCAGATAGCTTTGCAGGGCATTATTCAGCTGCTGCGAGCCTGCATAAGACGCATTATAGTCTCGCGCATAATGTACCGTTTGCGGCCGCGAAGATTCAAAGTCGGTCAGGACATCCGATGCCTCATTTTCATCTTTAGCAGCTACAGGTAGGTTAGAGGATAATTGCTGCTGCGCATGCGCAGTCTGGTGCAGGCTAAACTGTTCCTGATAACGCGGTTGCGGTACAAGTGCAACAGGTTCATCATCAACTTTCATCGCAGTTGCTAAATCAGCAGTTGCCGTCTGGAATTGTGCCAGAGTTTCTTTGGCATAATGCCGTACAAACTCATGTACTTCACGCTGATTCAGAAAGCGAATTTCATGCTTAGTGGGATGGACATTGACATCAACATTTTCAGGATCAACTTCTAAAAACAGCAAATAAGCCGCATGTTGATGGCCATGCAAAATGCCATCATAAGCCATCCGCAAGGCATGAGAAATGGTTTTGTCTTTGACAATCCGGCCATTGACATAGACATATTGCAAGTCGGCCTGTGCACGCGCATCTGAGGGATGACCAAGCCAGCCTGATAAACGCATGTTTATACTGTCAGCATCGATCCAATAAGCATTTTCAGTGAACTGACGACCCAATAACTGCTGTACCCGCTGGAAACGTAAAGCACCGCTGTCCGCCACGGGTAAATTCAGCTTGATGCTTTCATTATGTTCCAGCACAAACCGGATATCAAAATGCGTCAGTGCCATACGGCGTACAATTTCTTCAATGTGGCCAAATTCAGTGCCCGGTTTCTTTAAGAATTTACGCCGCGCAGGCACATTAAAAAATAAATCCTGAACCCGGATATGCGTCCCTTTCGAAGCCGCGACCGCTTGAATCTGCTGATGATCAAAAGCCGTACCGTTTACTTCTACCTGATAACCAATGCCATCCTCATTTTGACTGCTGATCATGGTCAGGCGTGAGACTGCTGCAATCGATGCCAGCGCTTCTCCACGAAAGCCTAAACTGCTGATCGCATACAGCTCATCGGCACTCTGGATTTTGCTGGTGGCATGACGCATGACGGCCAATGCCAGATCTTCAGCATGAATACCACGGCCGTTATCCATAATTTCAATTAAGGTACTGCCACCCTGTTCCACCCGGATGATCAGCTCGGTCGCACCCGCATCAATCGAGTTTTCCAGTAATTCCTTGACCACGGATGCCGGACGTTCAATCACCTCACCTGCAGCAATCTGGTTGGCCAGCGCAGGATCAAGGGCACGGATACGGCGTAGGCTTAAATCATTCGACATGTGAAAATTGACGCTCCAAAGCCTCTCGCAAAGCAAGATTAGAGGAAATCAGGCTTGCAGTACGGGTCAGTTCATCTTCAGATTTTAAAATTTCAATAATCAGGTCAGCTTGCGGAATTTCATCGCCACCTTTGGAGGGCCATTCAAATAAAAATAGCGCATTCGGAGTTTCCAGATAATCCCGGATTCCCATCAATTCGAGTTCATAGGGGTCATTCAGACGGTACAGGTCAAAGTGAAAAATATCCTGCCCATTGATCTGATACGGTTCGACCAGCGTATAAGTCGGACTTTTCACCGAACCTTGATGACCCAGCTGTTGCAAATAATAGCGCGTTAAGGTCGTTTTTCCTGCCCCCAAATCACCGATCAGATATACGACTCCCGCAGGGAAATTTTCGGCCAGAACCTTGGCCAGTTTCTGGGTATCGTCTTCATGATTTAAAGTGACATTAAATGAATAAGGCATATTACTCACGACATGATGCAAAAGAATAAATATGATAGCATCGCCACGCTTTAAAAGCCTATTCACCTGTGTGAGAAACTGTATTTTTTCACCATTTCTGTTTCTGAGAGGTTGATCTGCCTGCCATGCATCCGACTGTTGAGTTTAATCCGCCCATGTTAAATGGGGTCAGTGCCAGTAAAGTGTTCTTGCAGGATAGTCTAGATGCACCCCCGACAGTTTTTGCTTATTTATGCACGCAATTTGCGCATATCGCAGCAGATGAATGGCAAGCCCGTTTCGCCAAAGGTCTGGTCTATGATGCGCAGGGCCATCAATTAAGCACAGAAAGTCCATTTCAGGCCAATAGTCATTGTTTTTATTATCGATTTTTGGCACATGAAGTGCATGTTCCTTTTCAACATCAGATTTTATTTGAAAATGAGCATTTCATGGTGATCGATAAACCGCACTTTTTGACCATGAGTCCGACCGGTCAGTATGTACAGGAAACCTTGCTGGTTCGTCTCAAAAAACAAACAGGCAATGAACATTTAACACCGATTCACCGGCTAGACCGTGAAACGGCCGGCGTGGTTCTCATTTCAAAATATGTAGAATCTCGTGGCCTGTATCAACAGATGTTTGCCACACGGCAAGTGCAGAAGACCTACCATGCGATTGCAGCATACAAGGCTGATTTAGAATTTCCATTGATCACACGATTAAGAATGGAAAAAGGTCAGCCCTTCTATACCATGCAGGTGGTCAACGGCGAAGCCAATAGCGAAACGGCAATCCAGCTGTTAGAACATAATAAAGAATGGGCCAAATATGAACTGAAACCACACACTGGCAAACAGCACCAATTACGCGTGCACTTGAATCATCTCGGTATTCCAATTCAGAATGATCCGTTTTATCCACGGATAGCGCACAAAGCCGAAGATGATTTTTCTGCCCCTTTAAGCTTATTGGCCCAACATATTCAATTCATTGATCCGATCACGCAGAAAAGCATGAATTTCAGCTCCAGACTTGAATTGACACTGTAAATCGCTTGTCATTACAGATTATTTTCTAAAATCGGTCGCTTTAAGATTGAATTTCAAACGTAATTGATTAGAATAAAGGCGAAAAGTTAAGTAATTTAAAGCTTTAAAAATATTATGAGAAAAACTGAAGTTTATCAAATTCGCTTGGACTCGCAAGAGAAGAAACAAGCCTTTGCGGTATTTAAGCAATTGGGGATTACGCCAGCTCAGGCCGTGCGTCTTTTTTTCAAACAGGTGGTGATTACCAAATCGATCCCCTTCTCGATTGAAAACCAGAATATTAATCTGGAACAACTGATCCGACTGCGCAAACTGAAGCAAAATGAGATCCAGAATGGGCAAAGCAGCTTGCCAAATTCAACACTCAATTCTCTGGATGATCAGGAAATCCAGCTCGATGATGATCATCTGGATTTATTTGAAGAACTGAATGCCATTTTAGGTGAAAGCGACAAAATTTAACATTGTTGCATTTCCGAACAATTTCTAAAGCCGGCCACTGACAAACTTCGCTATGCTTGATGCTGATAATGAATAAAAAATTAGCATGGAGGATGCAATGCTCGTACGACGCGCTCAATCAGCAGACCTGAATCAGCTTGCGATATTATTCGATGAATATCGACAATTTTATGGCACCTCCTCTAACCCCGAACTCTCCTACCAATTTTTAAAACAACGTTTTGAAGATGGACAGACCGTCATTTTCATTAATACCAAAGATGATACTTTTACCGGCTTTATTATCCTGTATCTGGGTTTTTCTTCGGTGGCCTGCTCGACCTATTATATTCTGGATGATGTCTATATCACCCCGATATTTCGGCGTCAGGGTGCAGCCAGACAACTGATTGATACCGCAATTTTATTTGCCAAACATGAACAGGCCTTAAGAATTACCCTGGAAACCCAAAAGAACAATTACCAATCGCATGAATTGTATGAATCTATGGGATTTATTAAGGATAATGAGTTTCAGACCTATCATTGTTTCCTGAGATAAAATCTGATCGTTCAAATAAACTTGAGAAGAATAACTCAATTATTCTTCTGAACGGAATTTTGCCAAAGCCACCTGTTCTGCATTTAAATAGATCCATTCTCCTTCAGCCAGCTCAGGCAGAGCCAAAGCACCAATTTGAGCACGATGCAATTGCTCGACTTTATTTCCGACGGCTGCCAGCATGCGTTTCACCTGATGATATACCCCTTGATGAATGCTCATTTGCAGACGGCTTTCAGACAGACGTATCACTTCAGTGGCTGCAAAAATACCTTTTTCATTGCGTAGCTCAATGCCTTGTTCCAGTTGCTGTAGCTGAGCATCAGTGACTGGATCTGCCGTTTGCATTTGATAAACTTTGGCCACATGTTTTTTCGGATGTGTTAACGCTTGCAGAAACTGGCCATCATCAGTCAACAATAACAGTCCGGTGGTGTCCTGATCCAGACGACCCACGCATTGAATGCCACGATTCAGCAGCATCTCATCAAACAGATCAAACACACTAAAATGATGCGTGGCCTGATGCGAACACTCATAGTCCTGCGGTTTGTTTAAAGCGATATAGACTTTCTCTCGATAGCGATGGGCCTTGCCATAGACCTCGAAGTCTAAATCATTCAAATCCAGTTTATGTTTAGGATGATCAATCACTTCATTCTGGATAGAAACAGCACCATTTTTAATCAATTGCTGACAATGCTTGCGGGAACCGAAACCTTGTGACTGCAACATTTTTTCCAATAGCATCTGCTTAAACCTGTATCGCGTGAAGAGTTGTGCATTCTATCCTGAAACACACCTAAATTGATTGCTTCGCTTATTTTCTTCGTATCACCAGCTGAAACGCTCTACAATGGTGGCATTTTCCATGTTTCCTCTCCCGCCCATGTCACAACTCGATTTAAATTTGATGGTTCTTTTGGTATTACTGGCCTGTGGGATATTCAGTCACAATAGTGCTGTCACCATCGCTGCAGCGGTACTGATTGTTCTTAAAATTACCCCGCTACACGACCTGTTGCCTTATGTACAACAACATGGTTTGAATATTGGCATTATTATTCTGACCATCGGGGTATTGGCACCGATTGCGAGTGGCAAAATTGCCGGAGAAAGTATTCTCAAGTCATTTCTCAGCTGGAAATCTTTACTGGCCATTGCCATTGGTGTTTTTGTGGCTTGGCTCGGTGGCCGCGGTGTGAAACTGATGTCGAATCAACCGGATATTGTCGCGGGCTTATTGATTGGTACTGTAGCAGGTGTGGCGGTGTTACGCGGCGTACCTGTTGGGCCGCTGATTGCAGCCGGGATTTTATCTTTATTGATTGGTACACAATAGATTCAAATCATCAGCACGCATCACCCGTATGCAAAGATTTCTCAAAAATACATCACATGACCTATAATATGCAGGTCATCTATTGATTCCCTTGCACCAAGCTTTAAAGCAGTGTTTCAAGCTTGCTCAGGATATATCATCAGATCAACAGAAGATTCATCTTGGTTGTAAGCTTTCCAAGCTAAAATAAAAGCGATACAAAAAAATAGAATGATCTTTAACAAGCTGTGACCTGATAAAAATTTGAAATTTACTGCATGACAAATCCGAGCCTAATCTTTTAAGGCATAAACCAAACTTTCTATCATCTCGCCGTTTTCCAAATATACTTTAACCGGAATCCGTTGATATTCATCACCTTCAAACGCATCCAGCTCTTCCCAATATTGGGGAAGATGCTCAGATATAAATACATAACCCTGAACAGTCTCGCCCGAATCACTGAGCTGAATGCCCGGGCTACCCAGTTCAGCCCCCCAGCCACGCTGTTGCAAATGCCCACGGATATAAGCGGCTTTCCAGCTTCCCCCAATCCGCTCCATGACATGGGCATTGGGTTGCTGCGGACGAAGCGTGCCGTATACGAATAAACTATGCATCTTAAAAGTTCTGTAGGATCATTTCGGGGATTACTCTACAAATAACAGTGCCAGACGGACTTGGTCATAGGCCATTTTAGGCGTGGTGAGTTCTACAATCGGGCGCAACTTAATCGAGCCATCATCATTAAAATGCTCAGCACTTTGACGTTTGGTTAAGCGTTTATAAATTTTACGCACCTGCTCCACCACTTCCTCACCCGGATGAGCCACCGAAATATCCAGTCCCTGCTCTTTGTGTAAACGGCCTAGATGATTAATGATTGTCGCTGGCGTCAGACCACGTTCAGTCGCGATATCCGCAACTTCATAGCCTTCTTCAAACAGTGCTCGGGTTTCATCCAGTGTGGCAGTGGCATAACTCTGCTTCGTGCCACTCTTGGAAATTTTCTTTTCATTGCGCTGGATTTCTGCTTCATTCAATGTGCCACCGCAGTGACGAATAAAGGCTTTATGCTGCGCAGTCAAATCGACATTTTCAAAATTCGCTTCGGCTTCATCAGAAAGTTCCTGAAAACGACGATCAGCTTTAATCGCTAAACTGTCAAGTTCCAAAGCCTGCTCATTAAAGCCTTTTAAACGTAAGCCATTTAAGCTTTTCAACCGTGACAGCGCCACATAACCTTGACCTTTCTCGAAAGTATGACTCAGATCAATTTCTGCTGCTTCCAAGGTCATCCCTTGAGATTTATGAATGGTAATCGCCCAGGCCAAGCGTAAAGGAATTTGCTGGAAACTGGCAATAGTCTTACCAGCTTCATTGTCTACCGACCAGGTTTCCGGCTCCACCACCAAGGTCGTGCCATCGGTCAGTTTTACTTTGGGCAGCACACCATATTCATCGTCTTCTTCAAAACTGATCACTTCACCCAGACTGCCGTTGATATAGCCCATATCAAAGTTATTTTTTACAAACATGACTTTGGCATGCTTTTTCAAGGTTAAGGCTTCTGGTGCACGTACTGAAGATTTTAAAGTTTCAATCAGCTTTTCATTGCCATCACACTGGGCATCAAACTGGCGCGGATCATTGTCAATTTCATTCAGATGTTTAAAGTTAAGACTATCCACATCCATATTATGGGTATACAGACGCGTATAGGTATCGCCGATTTCTTGATGTCGGGTTGCCTGTAAAGCCGTGCGATGTTCATGGCTAATCGCCTGCGCACGGATCGCATTCAGGATGTCATTCAGATAATCATTGCCCTGACGATGCTGCTCGGTCAGATAACACACTCGAAACTTGGCTTCTACCCAGGCTTCCGACATAAAGCAGAATTTATCGCGATTACGCTCGTCATTCTTACCGACTGGCGGCAACTGGAAAAAATCCCCGGCCACAATTACCTGAATACCGCCAAAGGCTTCATCACTGTCCTTAAAATATTTCAGCACCTGATTGACCAGATTCAGCTGCTTGGCATGCAGCATGGAAATTTCATCAATAATCAGAACTTGGGCATTTTCCAGATGTTCTTTTAAGTATTTACGCTCTTTCATGCGCTTTAAGTCATCTTCGGACAAAAAGTCTTTAATCCCAATGCCGGCCCAGGTGTGAATGGTCATACCATTCATATGCGTGGCTGCAATACCGGTCGATGCCGTAATCGCGACGGCGACTTTACGCGCTTTTAAATAATTAATATATTGATTCAGCGTATAGGTTTTTCCTGCACCCGCAGAACCGGTTAAAAAGACATTTTCTCCTGCTTTGAGTAACTTAAGGGCAGTTTCCTGTTTCATAAGAGCAATACCGTGAAAGAACGGCTATAGCCTAACGATTTTTGGCAGAAAAGTTAAGCGTCATGGCGGAAAACCACTTAATCTTGCACTTAAGCCTGCAAGTTGAGCCAGTTGATAAAATGCATCGCGATATTGCTATATTCAGCTTCTGCCTTTTGATTGTTCGGATATTCCAGCTGATCGAAGATCACTTGCCCATTGACGATTCGACAGCCCAGAATTAAAGGTAAACGCACATCCGGATGCGACATGCGAAAGGCCACATATTGCCCTTCAATAATCTGCTGGGCATAACTGGCAGCCAGACAGTTCCTGAAAACCTTGGATTCTTCCAGAATACGATCCAGATTTTTAAGCTCCTCAAAACGCCAGTTGAAATATAATAAAAATGAGGCCTGCGTCAAAGGTGACCAAGTTACGAGCGCAAACTCTTTTTTCAGCTTGGCCATCATTTCCTGCTTCTGAATCTGATCATGCCAGATCACGGCCTGAGCGAATAATCCACTCCAGCTGAGGTTTTTCGGAATCTCGTTATGACTGGAAAAATATTCCACCAGATAGTCACGCACATAACTGTCAAATACAGACTCACGCACATGTCCACTGTGTAAATAAAACAGCTGTCTAAATTCGACAAAAGGAATCCGATAGCGCTGCAACACATGATAGAAATCCCGATTCTGCTGGCTTTGAGGCTGAATATAGGTCAAGACTTCTTCTGGAAGATGTGTGGTAATTTTATATAGATGCTGCATATATGCCTGCATCACCCGGCTCAGTTGCAAATAGACTTTCTTGGTGATCTGATCATCCATTTTGACCACGTTACGCAGCAGTTCTATCCATTCGTCCAGATACAGAATCGAGGGAGTGATGGCAATCCGCTGATCATCCATCGATTGGCGTGTGCCTTTTAAGACCACCGCCTGATTATGCTGATGTTGAAACCAGTCATGCTGGATTGCATATTCATGCATGCTATGAATAAACAGTCGCGCTGAGACATATTGAAAATATTGTAAGGTCGCCAGAATAATCTGCGGATGAATATGATGGCTGTCTACAAAACTTAAGGCCGTCACTGCCACCCGCACGCTGCTGTGCTGAATATTGCTACTGATCCAGTCCAGTACTTCGGCTGGTTGCCTGAAAATCCAGTTCACTGCACGATGACAGTCAAATAGTGGTAATCGGGCCACCTTTTTTTGCCATAAATAGGGATGATTTTCCAGAAAATTTCGTTTGGCTAATAAGTCATCGCGATGCCAGACCTCACGATTCATCAAACGGACAAAACCGAGCAGGTGGCTTTGCTCCTCGGCATGTCGATACAACAGCCGAATATCATCGCTGTGATCATTCAGTTCATGTAAATTAAAACGCTCTTCAAAAGACAAGGACATAATCCGAAACGTCGCCGGATGCAAAAGCTGTGCGGCACTAAAACAGAATTCATCCAGAGTGTCCATTAAGGACTGGATGGACAGGAACTCATCCTGCTGTAGAAATGCCAAAGAAAAAGCCTGTTGCAAGCTTTCAAGAATTTGCGGTGGAATATCCTGTTCGTCCAGAACAACGTTTTGCATGACTGGTGTTGTATACCACCCGGCCTCTATTAAATGATGATCAATAATCTCAGCCTGAACCACCGACATCTGTTGCAGGAATGCCAATACCCGTGCTGGGCCATTTACCGCCTCATAGACCTGGTTCAGAATCAGTTTGCGTAATTGCTTGGCTTTGTCACGTAAATACAGCGAATGCTGCGGTTTCAAGTCCCCAGTCAGGAAATAGATATCCTGTAAAAAAAATTCTTCTAGCGCTTCTGCTTTGTATTGCTGAAAATAAAAATGACTCTCGACCAAAACGGGTGCAGTTCCGGAGTCCAGTGCATATGCAGTATAAAACTGGATATAGAACAACCCATCCAGCAATTCAATCCGGTATTGACCCTGCTGAATTTTTAATAGATTTTGTGCAGTCAGATGACCAATCATCGCCATCTGATCCAGATAAAGCTGGTTCAACTCCGGAGAAATCCGCAAACATTGTTGTGCCAGCAATTTTAACGGCGCTACCCAACCACCCTGTTCCATATACGCACCTATATTATTTTATTTTTATATTGAATCATGTTGAGCCCTCGATCATCGATCAGTGACTATTTGACCATACATTATGGCAGTACTCGCACAATAAAACAGCACTGCAGGATGACTTCTAAATATAGCGCATCTCAATATGTCACAACTTGGATTTACAACGAGGATTCGGTTGCCTGCTGGTCTTGCTGACGCTGCACAGTGAGCGCTGCCAAACCCGTATAAATATGCTGTTGCAAGCTATGCCGAAACTCAACCAGCTCCTCTTGCGTCTGCACCTGAGCAATCGATAGTCGCGGCATAAACTGAAAATAAAAGGGCAAGCGTTTTGGCAACAGGTGTTTGGGCAGAGAAGGAATCACATCGCCCTGACGTAGTAATTTATTGAGTTGTGGTATTTTAAGTAGTGTTTGAAAATACTTATGCTGGATAATCTTATTGGCATTAAAGCCAATCTCATAGACCTCATCCGCACCGAGAGCGGCAAAAGGGACAAGATCATAGTTGAATTCTTGCGCCAGCTTTAAAAAGCCGTAACGCTGCTTCCAGATCAGCTGATACTGCTCACCCTGACGTTTGAGCACTTCACGACCGCCACCCGGAAAGACCAGAATGGAATAGCCTTGCTGCATTGCAGCACGCACATAGGCTTGTGTTCCATCAATGGCACCAAACTTTTTCACGGCTTCACGCCACAGCGGCACATAAAAATGGCTATGATCTGCAATACTGACCACAGCCACCTTATGTTCGTTGTAGAGGTAATCAATAAGCATCGGCGCATCAAAGATGCCATACATGGAATGATTACCGACATACATTGCAGGTCGACTGGCATCCATATACTCAGCCCCTAAAAATGTCGGGGTAAAATATAACTTGGAGAAGGCACTTAAACGCCTGATCCACTGCCCGTCATGCTTGGCCTGCAATCTGTCTACTCTCTATTTATTGCGGATCATGCCACACGTTTTTGAACCAGAATCGAACCCACTGAATAACCAGCACCGAATGAACAAAGTACGCCGTATTCACCATCTTCCACTTCATGGGCAGTGCGGTGTAATGCAATGATCACGCCTGCAGAAGAAGTATTGGCAAACTCGTTCAGAATCATCGGCACCAGACCAGGTTTGGCATTTTCTTTGCCAACCACCAGTTTCAGGATCAGTTCATTCATACTGGCATTGGCTTGATGGAGCCAGAAGCGTTTCACGCCAGTCGGTGCAATCTGATTCTTCTCCAGTTGCGCTGTAATCATTTTCGCAACCAGTGGGCAGACTTCTTTAAAGACCTTACGGCCATCCTGACGGAAACGCTTGTCATCAATGTCGGCATTTTCAGAGGTATTCAAGAAACCAAAGTTATTGCGGATGTTATTCGAGAACTGGGTGAACAACTCGGAATCCAGAATTTCAAAACCGGTTTTGCTTTCAGTGTTTTCAATAATTGAAGCGGTTGCCACATCACCAAAAATAAAGTGACAGTCACGTGAACGAAAATCGGTATGTGCAGAGGTAATTTCCACATTAACCAATAACACACGACGCGCACCAGCCTTAATCGCATCATAGGCCTGTTTCAGACCAAATGTTGCTGCCGAGCAGGCCACATTCATGTCATAGGCATAGCCTTTAATTCCTAAAGCGGTTTGAATCTCGATGGCAACGGCAGGATAAGCACGTTGCAAATTCGAGCATGACAAAATCACGATATCAATATCTTCAGCAGTTACGCCTGCATTTTCCATCGCCTGCTTGGCTGCGATTACACCCCATTCTGCTTGCAGTGAAATTTCATCATCTGCACGTTCAGGTAAATTCGGACGTAAACGTTTCGGATCTAGAATACCGCTTTTTTCCGCAACATAACGGCGTTGGACACCAGATGCCTTTTCAATAAATTCTGCACTAGAACCACGACGCGCTTCAATTTCGCCTGCAGCGATTTTGTCCGCATTTTCGTGATTAAACAGTTCCACATAAGCATTTAAACTTTCAACTAATTCTTCATTGGTGATGACATTTTCCGGATGGAACAAGCCAGTACCCGTAATGCGGATGCCCATGTAAAACTCCTTCTCTGAATTACCTATATCTTAACTGATTCCAAGACGATCCCATACTTTTTGCAAGCGAGTTGGAGACACGGGTGCTTTTGTTTTCATCGGTTGTGAAAACAATGAGATTCTTAACTCCTCGACCATGAAGTACAATTCTTTCAGACGAGGGTCATCTTTAAACTTGAACAATTTTTCCATCCATTGATCAATTTGGTCAATGGCGGAATTGTCCCTTTGTAGATTATTGGGCAAGCGGTCTAAACGCAAGATCAAGGCTTTCAAATAACGTGGAAATTCGATCCATACATCGGATGGTTTACGATATACAAAGTCAGAAAGACTCATTAAATCAAGTTGATCTTCAATATCATTGATATTTTTCTCAAACACAGAATGGTCTAAAACCAATAATTTCCGGCGGATTTCCTGCCACTGGATATAAATATCTGTAATCTCTTTCAGGGTAACTTGCCCATGACTTAAGAAAGATTTTTTTACATCTTCAACCAGTTTTTGGAACTCTTGCGCATTGACAGGTAGCTCATTCATGGACACTTGCAGTGTGGCATAAACTAACATTTGTTCTAGTTGGGCCTTGTCACCGAGTGGCGAATAAGCCAGTGCCAAAGGTTTGGAGATCTGTTTTTTTAACTGGCGAATCAGGTCTCCCAGTTGCATATGCACCAGTCGGATCACCCCTTCACGATGTTTTTTGATCGCTTCCGCCTGATCGTTAAAGGTCTGAATCACCACGCCCGACTCATCTTTTTGCTCCAGTGCAGCAAAGGCTTTGGTCGGCACCAGCGCCTGATACTGCTTGACCACGACACCCGTGACTTTTTGTGAGGCTTCAAACACAAAACTTTCCGGGAAGGTTTTAAATTCACCTTTCAGCTGCTTGACCGGACTATGGGTTTCAGCCCGGCAACGTGCTTTCAGCTCTGACAAATCACGACCCTGTTCAATGACACGACCTTTTTCATCAGTGACTTTAATAAACGGCAACAGATACTGTTCGACCCGGTCAAAGCTGAAATCTTTCTCAGTGATTTGATCGCCACGTAACTGGAACGCCAGGAAACCAAAGATATGTTTCTGCAGATCCTGTACATCGACTTTTGCCATGAGTTTTCGTGCAGTATCTGGAATTGGCACCAGATTACGGCGCTTGTCCTTCGGCAAGCCTTTTAGCAATGCTTCAATCAGGTCCAGACGCCAGCCTGGAATTCCCCAGGACCAGATTGATTCATCTACCTGAGCCAAGGCTTGCAGTGGAATTTTAACTGTCGCGCCATCTTCATCATGACTCGGGTCAAAGCGATAGGTCGCTGCCAGACGAAGTTCACCATTACGTAAATAGTCAGGAAATTGCTGTGTGGTTGGACGGTCATTCAGCCATAATGCATCATCATCAACAAATAAATAACGTGGCTGCTGAGGCTCAACCGTAGCCCGCCAATCTTCAAAAGTACGGCGGCTGGCCACTTCAGCTGGCACTTTAGATGCATAGAACTGGTAAATGGTTTCTTCGTCTACCACCAGATCACGACGACGCAATTTATCCTCAACCCGTTCGACTTCTTCCAGTTTAAGCAAGTTATGCTTTAAAAATGGCGGACTAATACCGAGATGACCCGTAGTTAAAGCATCGCGTAAGAAAATTTCATGCGCCGCAGCCTGATCGACTTTTTCATAATTGATTGCTCGTTTTGGCTCAATGATCAGACCAAATAATGAAATCTGGTCATAAGCGTTCACCACACCGGCTTTTTTCGACCAGTGCGGTTCAAAATAATGATGCTTGAGCAGATCGCGGGCGGCTAGCAGTATCCATTCCGGTTCAATCTTGGCCAGAGTGCGTAAATACACTTGCGAGGTTTCCACCATCTCAAAAGCCATGACCCACGGCGTATTGCTCTTATGCAAAGTCGATGCCGGGAAAATCCGGGCTTTCTGCTGACGTACCGCCATAAACACATTACGTTCATCGGTCTTGTTGGCAATAAACGACAATAAGCCGGTGAGTAATGCACGATGCAGATTTTCATAACTGGCAGCTTTGTCATTAAATGACAGTTTTAGACCTTGAGCCAAGTCCACCAGTTGTTCATGGGTTTTTTTCCATTCACGTAAACGCAGCCAGCTCAAGAAATGATTCCGCGCAAATGTACGGCGTTTATTCTCACTCATACTTTCGCGATTGCCGTGCAATGTTTCCCAGAGTTTTATATAGAACAAAAAGTCAGAATCAGCTTCACGGAACAAGGCATGTTTCTGGTCGGCCTGCATTTGTTTGTCTGCAGGACGTTCACGCGGATCTTGCACCGCGAGCGCCGCAACAATAATCAAGACTTCGTTTAAAACACCAAAATGTGCGCCACCCAAAATCATACGGGCCAGACGTGGGTCAATCGGCATTTTTGCCATTTGCTGACCGATTTTGGTTAATCCACTGCTTTGAAGTCTCCCTTTCTCAAAGGGAGATTTAGAGGGATTTGCTTGATCATCTTCAGTTTTAGGAGAATTTTTCTCGGCCATTGCCCCCAACTCAATCAGCAACTTACGGCCATCATTCACCAGACGGTGATCCGGTGGTTCGATAAAATCAAAGTCCTCCAGCGAGCCTAAACCCAGACTCTGCATCTGCAAAATCACCGATGCCAGATTGGTACGCTTGATTTCAGGTTCAGTAAATTCCGGACGGCTCAGAAAGTCGTCTTCTGAATACAGGCGGATACAAACACCGGGCGCAATACGACCACAACGACCTTTACGCTGATTGGCTGCAGCCTGAGAAACGGCTTCAATCGGCAGGCGCTGCACCCGTGAACGATAGTTATAACGTGAAATACGCGCAAAACCACTATCAATTACATAACGAATATTCGGTACAGTCAACGCTGTTTCCGCGACGTTGGTGGCAATAATAATACGTCGCCCACCACCGGAAGGATTAAAGATTTTTTGCTGCTCTGCCAAGGCTAAACGGGCAAATAAGGTTAAGACTTCAGTATGCCGTGGCCCGTGTTTAATCAGGGTTTCCTGTAGCTCGCGAATTTCCTGTTCTGTACTGGCAAAAATCAGGATATCGGCATGTTCGGGATGGCCTTTTTCCTGGGCATCCTGGAAGCATTCTTCAACTGCTTTAACCACTGCACGTGGCAAGTTTTCTTCGAAGTCATCAAATTCATCATCATCGCTGCCGCCAATGCTCATTTCCGAGATCGGGCGATAACGCAGTTCAACCGGGAAACTACGGCCTTCTACTTCAAAAATGGGTGCACCATTAAAGTAATTACTAAAACGGTTTACATCCAGTGTGGCAGACGTAATGATGACTTTCAGGTCTGGACGACGCGGCAGTAACTGCTTCAGATAGCCCATAATGAAGTCGATATTCAGCGAACGTTCATGTGCTTCATCAATAATAATGGTGTCATATTTGCTTAGGTAGCGGTCATGCGTCAGTTCGGCAAGCAGAATACCGTCAGTCATCAAGCGTACAATTGAATCTTGGGAACCCTGTTCAGTAAAACGCACTTTAAAGGAAATTGATTCCCCGAGTTTTTCGCCAACTTCTTCAGCAATACGCTGTGATACGCTTCGAGCCGCCAGTCGGCGTGGCTGGGTATGTCCAATCAGACCAGTCAGGCCGCGTCCAGCCAGCATGGCAATTTGCGGTAATTGTGTGGTTTTACCAGAACCGGTTTCGCCAGCCACAATAATGACCTGATGCTTTTGAATCGCGGCTATCAGCTTGTCAGCGTATTGGGTAACGGGCAAATCTTGATTCAGCTTGATGTCTGGAAGACGTTCCAGCCGCTGCCGCACTTTCAGATTGGATTTTTCAAATAGTTCCTGATACTGCTTGGCATTGGCATCTTTCCCCTTCTTCAGTCGATTTAAACGGTGACGGTCACGCGCCATTATCCATTGATCTACATTTAAATGACTCTGCACAGAGAAAACACCCACATCAAAAAACCGGAAAAGTTTATTTTACTTGGTTCATTAGCTTTCAGATAGTCGTAGTTCTGTTAAGTGCCGGACAAATTGGCTTTACTCGTCTCATTTCCCTTAATTCGGCGTAGTAAATCGAGCAAATTACCCCGCTACTCTCACCTGTCCACATGATTAAGTTTAAGCATAAACCTAATTTTTAAATTGATATCGAGAGTATTTTGAGGAAAACAGGATTTTTTTCCTGATTTGCCCTTGAATTTTTCAGTTTCAGCATCATGTTTGTTAGCACGAGGAAAAAGAGATAATTTTGTCATGAAGCCATCATCTTGATGCTGCTCAATGAACAAAGCTATTTTGTGAAAATGGAGAATTTTTACATGATTCGGTTTTTCCGATTTTTGTAATGTAAAAATACCATTTCACCAATAAAGTAAATTTCTATAAGCTAATTGAAATTCAAAACAAACCTCAATCATGGAGACAATGATGAGCTTAATTAATACTGAAGTTAAACCATTTAAAGCAACTGCATTCCAAAATGGCCAATTTATTGAAGTAACTGAAGCTGACCTTAAAGGCAAATGGTCTGTAGTATTCTTCTACCCAGCTGACTTCACTTTCGTTTGCCCAACTGAACTGGGTGACCTTGCTGACAACTACGCTGAATTCCAAAAATTAGGCGTTGAAATCTACTCAGTTTCTACTGACACACATTTCACACACAAAGCTTGGCACGATTCTTCAGAAGAAATCAAAAAAATCCAGTATGTAATGGTTGGTGATGCAAACTGGACGCTTGCTAAAAACTTTGACGTATTAATCGAAGCTGACGGCCTTGCTGATCGTGGTACTTTCGTCATCGATCCAGAAGGTAAAATCCAAATCGTTGAAATCAACGCCGGTGGTATCGGTCGTGATGCTCAAGAACTTCTTCGTAAAGTTAAAGCAGCTCAGTATGTACATGCTCACCCAGGCGAAGTTTGCCCAGCTAAATGGAAAGAAGGCGATGCAACTCTTGCTCCTTCAATCGACCTAGTGGGTAAAATCTAATTTTAATTAGATTAAACTGACTCAAAAAAACCACGCTCTTTAGCGTGGTTTTTTATAACTTTTGATTTGATTTATTTATTTTAGAAGTAATGTTTACACGCAGATTGAGTGTGTGTATTTATCCCGAAATTGCTTGAATCGTCTATTTCTTTGCGATCTATCAAACTGCGCTGAATAAGTTTTAATTTCTCGCTGCAGCTATTTTCTTACAATCCTCTGCCCATTCTTACAATATAGCTATACATCTACAGCACGGCATGGCATAAGTTCAAATAATAAGAAAATAAATATTCAGTGGAGGAACGCATATGCAAAAACTGCTTACAGTGATTTCATGGAAATATAATCCCTCAAGCCGCCACCTGAAAATCGTTTATAGTAATGGCCATACGGAACTCTATCATCCTGTACCCGAATTTATTTATGACAACCTGCTCAGACGTGAAGATAAAGCTGCTTTCGTACATAAATATTTTGAATATAATTTACATTTCAATAAAGTCTGTATGGATTAAAACTAATGCGATTCACGATATCCGACCATCAGCAGACCCGCACCGATCGGTACAGTGCTGATGATAAAACACTGATCTTGCTGAATCAGATGAATAAACTCTTCCACTTCTGCTGCATGTGAAATGACATTATCCACCACAAGCATCCCACATTTTGGCTTGAGTAATCGAGCCAAATGCTTCCAATAGCCTAGATAGGCATCGCGCTCTGCATCCAGTAAAATAAAATCAAACTGTTGCTGTGAAGCTTCTAGATATTGCTGCGCATCCATCACTTTAAAATCAATAAGATGCTCAAAACCCAATGTATTTGCATAGTGTTTCGCTTGAGTGACACGTGCTTTATCTATTTCCAGTGTGGTTATCACTGCTTGGGTATGCTGAGCAGCTTCAGCTAGCCATAAAGTCGAATAGCCTGTGGATGTACCAATTTCCAAAATATCTTTGGCTTACTGGGCACAAATCAACATGGATAAAAATCGACCTGATTCTGGTTCTATATTGCGATATCGTTGCAGTCGATCTGTCTGCTTGAGATCATGCATATGAAATTTTTCATATAATTCATGCATGAATTTTTCAAATTCATCTGGATTTAGCATAGCCCCTCCCTGAGCTTTTTTAGCTTAAAGCGCCTGAATTAATTTAAAGCGTTCCACTTCACGATCATCGTTGGTGGTAATGGTTTCAGTGAACATTGTTAAAGGGCGCACCCAAATCGAATAATCCCCATAGAGACATTGATAAACCACCAGCTTTTCTTCAGTTTCACTGTGCGTGGCGACATGCAACACCTGATAAAGCTGCCCTTTATAATGCTGATAAATTCCGCGCTGTAATTCCATGATTCAGCCCTCCTGTTATAGATGCCTAATACTAACTGAATTAAGCAAATATCAAGTTAAATTACTTGAAAATTCTTATTCTAACGCCATATAAAAATCTGAAATTAATGATGCATTTTTCAATAAATCAGTAATTCCGATCGATATTATAAAAACAAACTGTTTTACCTATTTTGATTTATGCACTAATATCGCTTTATCAAATAAATATTTATTCCTTTGGAGACGTTAGCCATGTTAGACCAAAATACTTCAGCCCAATTAAAAACACTACTCGAACGTCTGGAAAGCCCGATTGAACTGGTTGCGACTTTAAATGATTCCGACAAATCTGCAAAAATCAAAGAACTGGTTGAGGAAATCGCTGCATTATCTGATTTAGTGACTGCACGTTTTGATGGCCAGAACCAACGTGCACCAAGCTTTGGTATCGCCAAAGCAGGTGAAGAACCACGGGTCTACTTCGCAGGTCTGCCAATGGGGCATGAATTCACCTCACTGATTCTGGCTTTACTACAAAGCTCTGGTTATGCACCGAAAGTATCTGCTGAAGTTTTAGAGTCGATTAAAGGCTTAGGAATCAAATCTGATTTTGATGTATTTGTATCACTCAGCT